>JAEEPV010000032.1 GCA_016284975.1 Solobacterium sp. | reverse complement strand
CTTGAGCTGGAATCCCTGCAGAAAACCGACACTCAGAAACAGCGCAGCCGGCACAACGACCAGGATCATACCAACCATTCCCCGCAGAGCGATCGTCCGGTTCTGACAGATCACCACCGGTCCGAATACTGCCACCGAAAGAATGGTCAGGCCTGCAAGTATATACAGGAACGTGTTGGCCCGTTTCTCTGCGGCGTCATAGTAAAAGAGACTGTTGAGATATGCCAGCAGCAGCATCGGCGTGAGCGTGATGAAAATGGTTGCCAGCCAGGAAACGATCCACTCCGCTGCCGTAAGTTCAAAGGCCAGCTTCAGCAGGATCGTATAGGAAAACGCAATCGTGTTCAGGGCCAGAAGGTTCCACAGCAGCAGCCGGAAGAGTCGCTCCTGCCGCATTCCGCTGCTTTTCTGCTGATAAAAAACAGCGATCAGGATCACATCCAGAATAAAGGCATTTACCGAAAGCCAGAGATCACTGTACGACATTGGCCGCCCTCTCTTTCATCCATTCCTGGAATTCTTCCGGCAGCATCGGTTCGGCAAGATACGGTCCGGTGATATAGTCCGCTCCCATGTTCTTTGCCAACCGTGCCTGTTCCTCGTCTTTGATTCCGCTCA
This sequence comes from Solobacterium sp., assembly GCA_016284975.1. GTDB lineage: Bacteria > Bacillota_I > Bacilli_A > Erysipelotrichales > Erysipelotrichaceae > Bulleidia. The sequence goes on along the minus strand of JAEEPV010000032.1, from coordinate 15,092 downwards.
TCGTTACCAGTTTATTCATACCGTGAATCGTATAGATGATACCGATCCCGAATTTTACCGCATTTTCCGTTATAAAGATCGACTGGGTAATCGAATTATGCAGCAGCAGATCCGGGATCGCGGAGTCGGTCAGCCGGCTCAGGAAAAACTGTCCCATACCGAAATCGTCGATTGCGATTCCCCATCCTTCCTGACGCATCTGATTCAGCCGCTGCAGCTGTTCCTCATTCAATGACGAAAAGACTCCGTCCGATATTCTCAGCAGTATCTTCCGGTAATTCATCTGTTCCCTCTCACAGATTCTCGCAAATCGTTCCTTTACATTCGGCGCCATGATCGTCGATGCCGAAAAGCGTGTAGAGATTACTCTTCTCTGCGTATCTCTCATCAGTATCCTGTGGTTTTTGGCCGCATCATTTAATGCATATTCATCAAATGCGGTGAGCGTTGCGGACTGTGAAGAAGGATTTACAAACGCATTCCCGTTGACATACTGGCCGTTTTCATCCGGAAAATAGATAACAGCTCTTGCTGCTATGATCTGATCAGTGCTTACTTCCAGCAGCGGTTCATAACGAACCTGTGCCGTATGCTTATGAATCGCATCGATCGCGAGATCCATCATCTTCTGAGAATAACTGAGCTCCTCAAAATCAACTTCCGGAAAGCAGATCTGTCCGCGGTGCCGATGCAGATGAACATCATTGAGCATCTCGGTCTTCTTCACCAGTTCCTCGATCGTACTGATATCCTTCGGATACCGCACCGACCATTCAATCAGCCCGGCACTCTGTGTAATTCCCTCAACCAGCCACGGCTGATGGAACCGGTTTTCGATTTCATCCAGAATCTCCTGTGCCCGCTTTTCACTGTAGCGGCTCAGATCCAGAACGATACAGCTTTCATTCCAGACTGCGATCCAGGTTTCCTTTTTGTATTTCTTCAGAAAGCGAATGATCTCCTTCATCAGCGCCTCATGCATGTATTCATCCCCGCCGATGGAGGTTTCATGCATATCAATTACATGCACAAATACGGAAACGAACGGATTCTTACTGCCGATATCCCCTGCAGTCTGCCGCAGATAACCTTCCCGGGTGATTACCTGGTATTTTTCATTTTTGATCTCATCCGGAGATTCCACATCCGCATACATCATGATCATTGCCAGTGCGTTGAAGAATTCACCGACCATCAGATAGGGATACAGCGTCTGGATCAGAACCCCGAGGATTCCCATCAGCGCATAGCTGCCCATGATGCGTATAATCCTGACATTCACCATCTTCCGGTGCCGGATCAGTACATAAAGAGACATGCCAAGATATCCGAATCCCAGAATATAAATGATGATAATCAAAGGCGCCCGCTCATACAGTCCCTGCCCGTTGTAATAAAAGACTACCGGCAGAAAGATATTTAAAACCAGCAGAACCTGCGTCGCTGCCATTGGGCCGAACATCGCCGTTCTTCTGCCGGGTGTATCCGGTCTCAGATTCAGCAGCCCCAGTGAAAACCAGAAGAAAAACATTCCGGTCATGACATGGAACAGATGATACAGGGAGTCGGTAATAAACTTTACCGTAAAATACCAGGGCACTTTCCCGAGCAGATCGTTTTCCAGGTACAGGGTAATAAAATCAAACAGCGCAGTTAAAAAGATCGCTCCTACCAGATTCCGGTAAGCCCGGTTCTGATTGGTAGGAATCCATTTAGAGATAACGGACGCAAAGAGGATCACTAGCGTGATCATGATTGCGGACAAGTCGAAATACAGATTGTATTTCATAATCGTTATTAATAATTATAACGCGAAGGCACTTTTACGGATTACAGGAATCCCTGTACAATTTCGTTATGAGACTGAAACAGGAAGCCCGCAGTGAGACTGTCATTAACAAATCGCGTTTCATCGTATGTGCCTGTCCGGTTCGTACCGAGGAAGAAGCACGTGCCTATATCGCATCCATCCGCCATGAATTTCCGGACAGTACGCATGTATGTACGGCATATGTGATCGGTGAGCATGATGAGATCCAGCGATCCAGTGACAACGGCGAACCTTCCGGCACCGCAGGCATTCCGATTCTTGAGGCGATCCGTCACAGTCACCTCAGTGATACCTGTGCTGCGGTCGTGCGGTATTTCGGCGGCATCAAGCTCGGTACCGGAGGCCTGGCCCGGGCCTATGGCGGCTGCACCCAGGCCCTGCTTGCAGAAGCTCCAAAAGTAAAAGATGTATCTCTTGCCGTATATTCCGTCACTTACCCGTATGAACTGTCGGGGTCTCTGGAGGGCTGGATACGCCGGAACTGTGAACTGATCGATCTTGCGTATGGCGATCAGGTGACCTGTACATTCGCTTCTGCCATGGAAGATATCCCGGAGCGGATCCGCGATCTTTCAAAAGGTACCGTACAGGCAGCGTTTTTGAGAAAGGAACTGCGTGAGATCGATCTCTGATCTCATTTTTTATTGAAGCGGATATTCAAATCAACATTGGTGCTGATCCCGTCAATCTCCCCTTCACAGGAATACTGCCACATCGAAAACACATACGGGAATTCCGGTGTATCGGTGCCATATCCGGCAAGCCAGAACTGCGTCGTATCCTGCAGGTCCACCATTCGGATATCATGCATGAAAAAGCTTTTACTGCCGTAAACCATTGAGGTATACCCGCTTTCATTGATCTTTTTACAGAAGGCAAGCGCCGCGGCAGTATTGATTTCCGCATCATTTGTATAGGTACGCTGTTCCTCATCCGCGATCTCTAGATCAAATACACAGTATTCGATCGGATAGTCTTTGATCAGATTCAAAAGAAAGCCGGCTTCCTCTTCTCCTTCTGCCGCATCAACCGCCTGCGAGAAGAAATAAACTCCGATCTCAAGTCCCGCATCTACGGCTTTCTGAATGTTTTCGCGAAAGAAGGCATCCTCATGGAGTACACCCTCGGTATAGCCCCGGTACCCCGCCCGGATAAAGACAAACTCTACGCCGGCATTCTTTACCGCCTGCCAGTCAACACTTCCCTGATAATGAGAAACATCGATCCCAAACGAAGATGTATAGTTTTCATCTTCATAACGGTATCTTCCTTCGTCATTCTTCAGAAAGGACCAGTCATAATTATTTTTGTATACCGGATCCGGGGTCGGTGTAGGCTCAGCCGGAAGCGGTTCCGGTGTAGTCTGAAAAGAGCTTATCAGAATTGAAATTCCTCTAAAAAAAAGAAACAGCACTCCGATAACCAGCAGGATGAGAATCAAAAGCCGTCCATACCGGATGCGGCGTTTTTTCCTGCGCTTTTTCGCCATGGCAGAATTATAGCATCTGATGTAGACTGAAAACATCTATGGAAAAACGAAGAATCAATGGTGTGTTTTTTGATCTTGGCTGGACATTGGAACGGCCTGCAGATGATGACTGGGTGCTTACCCGGTGCTTTTTTGAACATGTAAAAAGAGACGTTTATTACGCAATGGATGAAGCACTTCGCACCAGTGCGATTCATCGGGCAATGGAGCCGCTGGAAACACATCATCACATCCTGACAATGGAAGAAGAGAATATCCGGTTCACCGGGTTTTATTCGGATCTGAACCGGTATCTTTCCCTCGGTCTTTCGGAAGAAGCGGTTCGAACGATCGCAGCCGATCACACGTATAATTTTGAAAACTATGTCGTGTTTGATTCCACCGCAAAGACACTGGAAACACTGAAGAACTGCGGTTATAAGATCGGTGTGATTTCCGATACCTGGCCAAGCACCGTTCCGCAGCAGAAGGAAGCCGGGCTCTGGGATTATTATGACTGCACGACACTGAGCTGTTTTCTCGGTGTATTAAAACCGCATCCGCGCATGTATGAAGATGCCCTGGAAAAAATGGGACTGCCGGCGGAAGAAACCGTCTATATCGATGATCTGACCATGAGTCTGAACGCCGCAAAAGCCTATGGGATCAACGGCGTCTGTTCCATCGCAAAACCAGGCGCAAAGACCGTTCCCGATTACCCCTGTATTCAGCAGCCGGATGGACTTCTTGAAGTGCTGAAAGAGATGAACGGAGGCAGTCTGTGAAGAAGCCGCAGTATCCGATGACTTGTATAAGACAGCCTGAATCATCTGTCCGGAGAACCGCATGATCTTCCTGTATACCGCACTGCGCGCGGAAGCGCTGCCGTTTATCCGCAATCTGAACCTTAAGATGGAAGAAGGCCCGTTTCCTGTCTACCGGAATCAGGATACGATCCTGACGGTTACCGGCACCGGACCGCTTTCCGCAGCCGCAGCTGTTTCTTCCGTACTGAATATTCATTCCCCCGGTGAAGAAGATTTTCTGATGAACATCGGAATCGCCGCCGGGATTTCAAATGCCTCTCTTCATACGGTTTACCGGATTCACAAAGTCACAGATCTTTCTTCCGGAAAGGATTATTATCCCGATCTGCTGATCACGCCCTCCACGCCAGAGGCTTCTTTGATCACAGGCGCAAAACGCTACGCAGGCGAGCCGACAGATCCGGTTTTCCGAACGGTGTCAGATTCAAAGCTGCCGGTTTTAAGCGATGAGGCAATACTGTATGACATGGAAGGATCCGGTATTGCGATGGCTGCTCCCCATTTTCTCGCACCCCATCAGATCCGCATTCTCAAAGCGGTATCCGATGAGGGAAACCCGATAACAAAAGAGGATGTGTCTGCCCTGTCTGAGCTGCTGTACCAGGCATATCTGGAAGAGCTTCCATGCATGAAAGCACAGTGTGTAAAGGAAGAGGTTCCGGCTGTTTTCTGTGATTCTCTGGCTGAGGATCTGCATGCCTCGTTAACGATGCGCCGCAGTCTTTCACAGCTTTTGTATTACTGTGAGCTGGCAGGCATTGATTCCCATAGCGTCATTGATTCTTATTATCAGCGGGGCCTTCTCCCCGTAAACGACCGTCAGAAAGGAAAGATCCTGCTGGAGGAAATCCGTCATGAGCTGCTCCGCTGAAAAATTCCGTCATCTCTATATCGAATCCTCGATTCTGGATCATCCGGAAACGAAACGGATCCGCAGTCTGTTTCCAAATGCGGTCTGTATTCCCGTTGAACGGTATACCGATGTGTTCAGCCGGCCGCATCAAAGCTATCGTGCGCAATATGCCTCGATGAATCTCATCCTGGCAGAAAAGCACGGAACTGCTGTTTATCCGGGTGCTCCGGTCTGTCATGATTTTGGTTCAGAACGGTTTTTCTATACGGCCATGGCGGTCAACTGTCTGTATGACTGTTCCTACTGCTGGCTGAAGGGAATGTACAATACCGCAAATCTCGTTATTTTTATCAATCTTGAGAAAGCATTTGAAGAAACCGAAAAACTGCTGGAAGAAGGTCCGCTTTATCTCTCACTGTCATTTGAAAGTGATCTGGTGCCGCTGGAAACACTTACCCATCAGATTCAAAGGTGGAATGAATTTGTGAAACGTCATCCCGGACTCAGTACTGAGATCCGCACCAAATGCGGCGCAGATTCCATTTATGCCTCGCTTGATCCGGATCCCGGAATGATCTTTGCCTTTACGCTTTCACCGCAGTCTGTAATCAATGCACTGGAAAAGGGAACTGCTTCACTTCATGAACGGCTGAAAGCTGCAGGAACTGCAATGGAACAAGGCTTTCCGATCCGGCTCTGTTTTGATCCGATGATCCGCATTCCGAACTGGAAGGAAGAATATGCCGGGATGGTTCTGGAAGTAAGCAAACAGCTTGATCTCTCCCGCGTCAAAGACATCAGTATCGGTACCTATCGGCAATCGGATACCTATCAGCGCAGGATGCGGAAACGGTTCCCTGCTTCTGCCGTCATCCAGTACCCATATGAAACAAAAAACGGATACTGTCAGTATCCGGAAGCCGAAAAGAATGAAATGGAACAGTTTCTGAAACAGGAATTAATACCGTTTGCCGGTGAAGAAAAAATCTTTCTTCTGGAGGACAATTCATGACAAAGACTGCACTTGTGACCGGAGCTTCCTCCGGAATCGGAAAAGCGATCGCTGCGCTTCTGCTGGAAGAAGACTGGGAAGTATATGGCATCGGCCGGGATTTCTCCGACTGTGACCTGATAAACCATCCGCAGTTTATCAGCGGGCAGTTTGATCTGCTCGATGAAGAAAAGCTGACATCCTTTCTGAACCAGCTTCCGCTTTCCTCGCTGAAACTGCTGGTCAATAATGCCGGGGCTGCCTGGTATGGAATGCATGAGACCATTTCGGACCGCCAGATTGAAACGATGGTCCACACCAATCTGGAACTGCCCATGAAACTCACCGCCCGGCTCCTTCGCTCACTGCGTGACAATCATGGAACGATCATTAACATTGCCAGTGTCACTGCGCTGCAGACCAGCACCCATGGCGCCGTATACGGAGCACTGAAGGCAGGCCTGCTTCATTTCAGCCGGACACTGTTTGAAGAAAACCGGAAAGCCGGCCTGAAGGTATCGGTGATCCTGCCGGATATGACCGATACCGCTTTATACCGCAATGCGGATTTTACGGCAGACCTTACTGAGGGATGTTCGCTCTCTCCGCAGGAGGTCGCTGAAACCGTAAGATTCATTCTTCAGCAGCCGGAAGGAGCACTGGTCAGCGAACTGGTCATCCGCCCGCAGTATCACCGTATTAAGAAGAAGGTATGATCTTCCGGAACGGAATTCAAAAAAAGAAATGAGCTTCTGCCCATTTCAGTTTTCGATCTTTTCAAGTTCTGTTTCCAGTGCTTCGCTGACGGATTCAAATTCTTCCTTGTTCTGTACAACGATATTCATCGTACCGTTGGTTTTTGCCCGAACCGTGACCGTCAGATCATAGATTCCCGGTGTTACTTCGTAGGATGACAGCACCCGGCCGCTGATGACTTCATTCAGACCGATGTTTCCTGTCGCATCCTTCAATACGACATTGACTTCTCCTTTTTTGAAATCCGGACTGATGACCAGAAGACTGTCTTCATCGATTTCTACAGCACCTACCGAACGGGTGCTTTCTTTCTGACCATTTTCGATCTTAGCGGTAACCATACCGCTCTCTTCTTTTGTCAGTTCAAATTTTTCCTTCGCACATCCGGTCAGCAGGAATACTGCCAGAAGTGCCATTGCCAGTTTTCGGATCATAAACTTCAAAACCTCCGTTTCAAAACGTAACCCCCATTATAAGTCATTTCAGATTTTTCTGCTTGCTTTTCCTCTGACAGGGTTCTTTCTGAAGGGATGCGGTATTCCGTTCCCAGAAAACACCATCCGCATATCCCTGAATGGAAGAATCGTGCTCCGCCATTTCCAGACGCTTTTCTGCCCAGATGCAGTACTGTTCATTCTGCTCGATTCCAATATAGTGACGGCCTAGCTTTTTGGCAGTGACGGAAGAAGAACCGGAACCCAGAAACGGATCCAGTACAACATCCCCCGGATCTGAGCTGGCAAGGATCAGTTTGGCAAGCAGTTTCTCCGGTTTCTGAGTCGGGTGTGCCGTATTCTCTTTCATGGACCAGTAAGGAATCGAAATATCATCCCAGAAATTGGACGCACCGGTATTGCGGAACTTCCCGTCTTTGGTCTCTTCCCAGTCTTTCGGCAGCCCGTTCTCGCGGTATGGTGCGATCACTCTGCGCCGCTGCTTTACCGCCTCCCCATGGAAAACATATGTATCCGATTTCGTTGCGAACCAGATATCTTCCATGGCATTCTTCCAGTTCGCATTTGCGCTTCTTCCCTTTTCCCGCTGCCAGGTAATGCGGTTGCGGACATGGAGGAACTCTTCCAGCATCGGTCCGAGGATCATTCCAGTCCGCCAGTCGCAGCATACATAAACAGAAGCGTCTTTTTTCAAAAGCGGGATTACAGCCTGCAACCAGGCGGTTGTAAATGTACGGTATGCCTCGGCATCCATCTGATGAAACGATCTGCCATGATAGTTCTTGTTCAGATTGTACGGGGGATCCGCGATCAGAAGATCGACCGATTCTGCGGGCAGGTTTTTGAGCACATCAAACGTATCTCCAAGAATCGTCTGATCGAGAACCTCTTCCAGCTTCACCGGTCTGGTTATGGAAATACAGCGTTCCAGATAATGCGCGCCTTCCCTTACATCGATAGCAATCGTTTTATTACGTGTCGTTTTTTTGTTTGGTTCCATAGCACTTACCGATAATGCGTTTTCCATCTGCGGAAATAATAGGTCAGCTCAATGATACAGCAGGTAACCCAGCCGACCGGATAGCCAAAACCGACCACCCGTGGTGTATTCATGATGAAACGGGTCATGACAAACAGATAGACCTGCCGTACCAGCACAAAGCTGAACAGCATGATGAACATCGGTGCCCGTGAATCGCCCCGCCCCCGCAGAGAAGCCGCCAGTACATGATTGATGGCATTGGCGATCAGAAAGAACACATTGGTCCGCAGAAACAGCGTCCCATACATCACGACCGCCTGTTCCCGTGAAAACAGTTCAATGGAATACGGCGCAAAGAGGAACAGAAGGAATGCGATCACAGACGTAATGCCTACCGTCAGAAGTATCGTAATCCGGGTTCCTTCTTCGGCGCGTTCCTCATTTCCGGCTCCGATATTCTGCGATACAAAGGTTGTCGCCGCAAGGGCGATACTCTGCATCGGCAGCATAATAAACTGATCCAGTTTATTATAGGTGCTCCAGCCGGCCATGACATCCGAACCAAAATAATTGATATAGGACTGTACGAAGACATTTGAAAGTGATGTGATGATCGACTGAAAACCTGCCGGCAGACCGATCTCCACGATATTGGACAGAATCTCCGAATCGATCTTCAGATCATGCCAGGTCATCCTGTAAATATCATCCGTCGTTGTCAGCAGCACCAGAATCAGACCTGCGGAAACAAACTGGGAAAGAATTGTCGCATAAGCCGCACCGGCGATGCCCAGATGAAATACCAGCACAAACAGTAGGTCGAGAATGATATTAAGAATACTGGTCAGGATCAGAAAATACAGCGGCCGCTTGGTATCCCCGACGGAGCGCAGCACACCGCTTCCCATGTTATAGATCAGAAGCCCGGATACTCCCAGAAAATAGATTCTCAGATACGTCGTTCCGTCATCGAATACATCGGCAGGTGTCGCCATAAATCTCAGCATCGGCCGGACTCCGGCAACACCGAAAACGGTAAATACCGCCGCAATTACAAACGTTGCGGCCATCGTCGTCTCAATTGCCGTATGAAGCCGTTTCTTATGTCCGGCTCCGAAGTGACGGGCAATGACCACACTGGCACCGACGGAAAAACCGTTAAAGAAAAACACCGCCATATTGGTCACCATCGCAGTCGAACCAACGGCAGCCAGTGCCTCTTTGCCGACAAAGTTTCCGACGACGACCATATCGACCGTGTTATAGAGCATCTGAAAAACATTCCCAAGCATCAATGGCAGTGAAAAAAGAAGCACCCTTCTTACGATGGAGCCTTCGGTCATATTCACGCTGGTCGTCTTTTTCATCTGACTCATACGATCACTCCGCGTACTATCTTATCGTTTCTTTGAAACATTATGGATCCTTTTTTCAAAACACTTTCCGATTCCTGTTCCGTTTGGGATACCAAGCACCGTATCCCTGAAAATTCAAGGGTTGATTTGCGTTTTTAAAGCGCTAAGATATAGCGCGGAAGGCAACGAAAGGGGAAGAAGAATGTACGAAGATCGATCCGAAGAACCAAAAGAAATGGAATTTGACCCGGATAATATCCCCGTCGCCCTCACCAGTGAAGAGATCGCGGAAGTAACGGCAGAACTGCGGTTCTGAATCCGCAATCCCCTGAATGCGCTGAAACCGGCATGCACTGCCGGTTTTTTTCGTTCAGATCCGGGTCTTTGCCCAGTCGGTATAGTCGTTGTTGGAAGCCCGGTTAGGATCCGTACCGTTCCGTTCCGGTACAAACGCGGAGATCACCTGAATCACTGCGGTGACCAGCAGGATCGATCTGGTGAACGGAAATGGTGTCACATTGATCACACCCGGCATTTCCAGACACTTGAACGCATTGATCATTACGGTGGGGATTTTCCGCTTCCAGAGATATTCAAATGTTTTATCGGTCAGTTCCTCTTCTTCCGGACTGCGGATGAGGATCACATTGGAACTCGTTGTGATTGCCCGGTGCATCCCGTGGGAAAACTCCACGATGTCATTGAACATCGTCGGGATACACTGCGTCTCCATCAGCTTCAGCTGCCCTTCCATGGCCGTCCCGAAGTGCATTCCGTTTCCGATTACATACAGGGATTCCATCCCTTTTCCATAGCTGTTTTCTTCACACCAGGCAACAGCCGCATCAATCACGCTGTTCAGCTTTTGGATCTCGTTGCGCAGCGAACCGATCAGCTCCTCCCGTCTGGATTCATCGATCGTTTTGCGATACGCCGCCAGTTCAATGCCAAACAGGATCAGCGTTAGCAGTGTGCAGCTGTAGCCTTTGGTCTTGGCATTGCTGTGCTCTTCCCCGCAGTTCAGAAAGAACGTCACATCACTCAGCCGGTCGATCGGGGAATCGTGTTCATTGGTGATGGATGCGGTCAGAAACCCGTTTCGCTTCGCTTCTTCCAGAGCTTCGATTACACCCCGGCTGGTTCCGGTTTCGGAAATACCCATTACACAGACTCTTGCTTTTTCCTCCAGGTCTTTTGCATGCATGTTGTAGCGGAAATAGGAAGGCGTACCTGCATAGACCCGGATCGCTGCGCAGTCTGAAATCAGCGGAGCGATTGCAACGGCCGCATTATACGAGCTTCCGTGGGCCACCAGATACAGCGCTTCCACCGAGGCAAAACGGGAGATGTTGGTTCGGATTTCGTTTGTTGCCAGAAGATTTTCCAGTACTTCCGGTTCTTCCCGGATGTACTTCCACATTACACTTTCAAACATAATCGTCCTCCGTCTCTATCTGTATTATAAAACCATTTCCGGGCTTTCCTGGTTCGGGAAGGACTCAGAAATGGCTTCATTTGCATTAATAGTTTGTTTTTATAGGAGGTGGCTTCGCAGCTCTTCCGGCGACTGTTCACAAAGCAGTGCCGGCGGGATATCCAGTACGGTCTTACAGCCATACTCTTTCCGATCTGCCAGCTTTTTGACCGCTCTTGCATACGCGGTGATCACACTGGCGGTAAACTCCGGATTGGAATCCAGTTTCAGGCTGAACTCCATAATATGTTTGTTTTCTTTTGAAAGCCCCGTCGCACCGGAACGGAACACAAATCCGCCGTGCGCCATGCCGGAATGATTCCGCTCAAATTCTTCCATGGAGATAAAGTGAACGGTTGTGTCGTAATCGGAGAAGTAGTTCGGCATCGTCTTGATTTCCTGTTCCACTGCCGCCGCATCTGCGCCTTCTTCCAGTACGGCAAATACTTCACGGACATGTTTCTGACGCGTGGTGAGCTCCGGGTTACTGCCGCTACGTACCGCTTCCAGTGCTTCTTCTACCGGAATCGTATACTGCTTGGCATTGGCGACACCCCTGATTCTGCGGACCGCATCGGAATGACCCTGACTGACGCCTTTGCCCCAGAACGTGTAATCCTTTCCATCCGGCAGCACTGCATTTGCGTAGACCCGGATCAAAGAAAACAGTCCCGGATCCCAGCCGGCCGAAATGAGTGCCGTATGCCCTGTTGCTGATGCGCTCTGATTGACTTTCTCGAAATGAGACGGAATATTGGCGTGTGTATCAAAACTGTCGACGACATTGAAATACTTCGCGTATTCCGGTGTCTGAACCGGAAGATCTGTCGCACTGCCTCCGCAGAGGATCAATACATCGATCCTGTCACACCAGTTCTTCAGTTCTTCTGCCGAATACACCGGTACACCGGTCTTTGTTGTCACGGAAGAAGGATCCCGCCGTGTAAAGACACCGACCAGCTCCATATCACCTGTTTCACGAACCGCACATTCGATTCCTCTGCCGAGATTTCCATAGCCCAGAATTCCGATTCTTGTTTTCATATGATACCCCTTTTATCCAATGAGATTTTTCATGTTATACATGCCTGCAGGCTTGCCGATCAGATAATCCGCTGCCCGCAATGCGCCGTTGACGAAGATCGCACGGTTCGAAGCGTAATGTGTGATCGAAATGCTTTCGTTATTGCCGAGAAAACGGACGGTATGTTCTCCGGCTTCCGTTCCGCCGCGCACCGAATGCACACCGATCTCTCTGCCCCGGGCACCGACGTCTCCGCTGCGTCCGTAGACGATTTCAAATTCTCCGCCTGCGTTCATAATTTCCAGCAGTGTCTTTGCCGTACCGCTTGGTGCGTCTTTCTTTTCGTTATGATGCGTCTCAATCAGCTCCATGTCATAGTCCGCTTTCAGCAGTTCAACGGCCCGTGTTACCAGATTGTTGAGCACCGCTACTCCGTAGGAGAAATTGGAGCTGTAGAATACCGGAACCGATTTTGCGATTTCGTTCAGTATCTCAATATCACTTTCGGTAAGACCGGTCGTTCCATAAACTAACGGAACGTTGTTTTTTGTTACATAGTCTGCGATCCAGCCGAGATTGCTGCGATGGCTGAAATCGATCACCACATCCGGTATTTCCATCGTATCGAGACCGGACAGATCAAACGCATCCATCATTCCGCTTATGACATGGTTGCCGGCAAGGGCAGTCTCTTTGATCAGAGTGCCCATCTTTCCCTTTCCGCCGATCAGTATCCTCATAAAATACCTGCCTTCTTCATCTCATCCCGGAGGTGTTCCCGGTTCTTGTCTGCCATCTCATACAGCGGCAGCCGATATCCGCCAACCTGCATACCCATCAGGTTCATCGCTTCCTTGACCGGAATCGGATTGACCTCACAGAACAGCGCATGGATATAGTCCAGATACTTCTGCTGGATCGCAAGGGAACCGGCATGATCTCCTTCCATCCACTTCGCAACAAGGTCATGACATTCCTTCGGATTTGTGTTTGCGAACACACTGATGACACCGGATCCGCCGATGGAAAGAATCGGTACGATCATGTCATCGTTGCCGCTGAACATGACAAAGTCATCACTCAGATAGCGGGAGATGCTCATGGCATAGCTGATGTTTCCGCTGGCCTCCTTGATGCCGATGATGTTCGGGTGCTTGGAAAGACGCTCCACCGCACTGACACTCAGGCTGCATCCGGTTCTGCCCGGTACGTTATAAAGGATTACCGGACAGCTGATTGCGTCCGCAGTTGTCGTAAAGTGACGGATCATGCCTTCTTCATTTGCCTTGTTGTAATACGGCGTGATCGCAAGTACGGCATCCGCTCCCATATCCGCATACTTCTTGCTCTTCATCAGCATCGTTGCCGTATCATTGGAACCGGATCCGGCAATCACCGGAACCCGGTGATTAACAGTCTTGAGCGTGTATTCCATGACCGCATCATCTTCTTCATGTGTCATGGTAGAACTTTCACCGGTTGTGCCAAGCACGAGAATACCGTCCGTAGAATTACGGATCTGGAATTCCAGAAGTTCTCCCAGCTTTTCAAAATTGACGCTTCCGTCTTCATGGAACGGTGTTACCAGTGCAACGATTGAACCCTGCAGCTTCATTGTGATTTCCTCCTCTATTACTCTTCCAGGGAAAGCATATGTTCATATGTTTCCCGTCGGATGACAGTTCGTGATGTGCCGGCTTTTGCGAATACAACTGCCGGCAGAAGCAGTTTGTTGTAATGGCTTGCCATCGAATACCCGTAGGCTCCGGTGGTCTTCATGACCAGCAGATCTCCGGGTTCCGCTTTCGGCAAACGGATCTTCTGAATCAGGATATCCCCGGATTCACAGCACTTTCCTGCAACCGTATATTCGGTTTCCGCCGGTTCGTTTTCCTTCCCGGCCAGGAAGGCATCATATTCGGCCTGATACAGCGCCGGCCGGATATTGTCCGACATTCCCCCATCGACAAACAGATAGGTTTTGTTCGGTGTTTTTTTGATCCCTCCGACGGTATAGATCGTATAACCGGCCTCTGCGACAATACTGCGGCCCGGTTCGATCAGCAGTCGTTTAATCTGTCCGTTCAGCTTCCGGTTTTCTTCAGAAGCGGTATTCAGGATCATCCTGCAGACTTCTCCGATTGGAATCGGGCTGTCCGCATCGGTATAGCGGACTGCAAATCCGCCGCCGATATCGATCGTATGAATCGTAATATCGTAATCTTCTTTCAGATGTGCTGCGAAGGCAAACAGCTTTCGGATCTCTTCCGCAAATGCCTGTCCGTCAAAGATCTGTGAACCGATATGGGCATGAATGCCGTCAAATATCACATTGTTTCCGGACTGCAGGATACGGATCGTTTCGATCAGTTCTTCTTCATTCAGAAACGAGATTCCGAATTTACTGTCGACATGCGCCGTCACAATGTACTGATGCGTATGTGCCTCAATACCCGGATTCACCCGCAGCAGTGTATGAACCGGTTCTGCCGCATCCGCATAAACCGTCCGGATCAATTCCGCTTCCATGCGGTTGTCGACGACGATCGTACCGACACCGGCCTGTTTCGCCAGGTTCAGCTCATTCATCGTCTTGTTGTTTCCATGGAAGAAGATGTTTTTGCAGTCATAGCCTGCCTGCATGGCCGTGACAAGTTCTCCGTCCGAGACCACATCCAAGCAGAATCCGTATTCTTCAATCAGCCGGATGATCGCCTTACAGCTGAATGCCTTGGAGGCATACAGCACTCCGGTTTCAAATTCCGCACTCCGGAATTCCCGCTGGTAGGTTCCAAGCATATCCCGCAGATACTGTTCGTCATACACATACAGCGGTGTTCCGTACTGCTGTGCAAGCTGGCTGATCGGTACTCCTCCAATCATGTGAAGATCCTCCTGTTAAAAATGCCGGCAGAATCCTATCCGCCGGCATACAAGTATCTCATATCCAACCGATAGCACTCCTACTTTCGTAGACAGTCTGAAGGATCTTCTCCTTCAGCCCACCATCCTTCAATGCCTTGAACGACAGTTCGGCGGAATTGCTGGGCCATAAAGATCAAACGCCTGCCGGCTT
>JAEEPV010000283.1 GCA_016284975.1 Solobacterium sp. | reverse complement strand
TGGCTACGACATGCTCAACTGCGACAACGGCACCTATGACGCCTGGTACTGGGCGCATCCGCCGATCTATATGCCGGAAAACTGCAACCTTGCGGATGTTGAACATATCCGCAGCTTCTGCGATATTCCGGTTGTCTGTGCCGGCCGTATGGATCCGGCCATTGCCGCAAAAGCAATCGAAGACGGAAAGCTCGACGGTGCCGGCTTCGCAAGACAGTTCCTTGCGGATACGGAATGGGTCACAAAGCTCATGGAAGAGCGGGAAGAGGACATCCGTCCCTGCATACTCTGCCATAACGGATGCTTTAACATGTGCCACTACAAGGGTGTGCCGAACGATCAGGATCTGATGGATTCTCTCCACCTGGCAAGATGTGCCGTTAATGCGGAAACAATGCAGACGGACAAGCACTATATCAAGAAGACCGACAAGCCAATGACCGTACATGTTGTCGGCGGCGGAATCGGCGGAATGGAAGCGGCCCGGGTTCTCGCACTGCGCGGACATAAGCCGATCATCTACGAAAAGAGCGATGTTCTTGGCGGAACGTTTATTCCGGCCAGTGCCGAATCCTATAAGGGCAAACTGCGTGAGCTTCTGGAATGGTACCGCAGAGAGATTAAGAAGCTCGGCATTGAAGTCCGCTTCAACTATGAAGTACGTTCCGTTCTGGAATTCGGAAATGATCCGGTAATCATTGCGACCGGTTCCGTTCCGCGCATCATGCGGCGTATTCCGGGATACGAAAAGATGATTGAAGCCTGTGATTATCTTCGCGGCAAAGAAGTTGGCGAAACGGTTGCGGTTATCGGCGGCGGTCTCACCGGCTGTGAGATTGCCTATGAACTGTTCCTGCAGGGAAAGAAGCCGATTATTGTTGAAATGCTCGATGATCTCGTCAAGCAGAAAGGTGTCTGCCTGGCCAACTCCTCCTACCTGCGGGAATACTTCGCATGGAAGAAGGTTCCTGTCTACCTTGAAACAAAGCTGAAGGAAGTAAAGGATGGCTCGATCATCTGTGAGACGAAAGACGGAGAGGATATTACGATTACCTGTGACTCTGTTATCTCTTCCACCGGCTATCTCCCGGCACCGCTGGCTTCTGCAGGCAAGCGGAATACCTATCTCGTCGGTGACTGTGACCATATCGGCAATCTTCGTTCGGTAGTCTGGAAAGCTTATGAGACCGCAATGAAGATCTGAGCTACTGCGAAAAGCAAGTATTTAAAAGGGCGGCAGCGCCGCCCTTTTGCTGTGTTCCTGATCATGCATTTAAATTCAGTTTTTCTGCAAAAGATTCAATCAGCCCGTTGATCTGTTCGGGTTTATCGGTGTTGGAATTATGACCGGCATCCCTGATCCATTCAATCGGAATCCCGGTTTCCTTATGCCATGCCTTATTGTATCGGATGCAGGATCCGGCATGGTCTTTTTCACCGCAGATCAGAAGTGCCGGACATTTCAGCTGGTATGGAAGGTCTGCCTCCATCGCATCTGCCAGCATCTTGAACCCGTGACCGGAAAGCTTTGCGTACCGCTCCTGATCGCCGTCATAGGTCATCATGATTTCACGCATCAGCGCTCTGCCATATTCGGATTCCGCAACTCCGTTGGTTCCGGTTTTCAGAAGGGACTTCCACGGATAGTAACGATAGACCGGTTCCATTCGCTTCAGCAGCCAGATCTCGGCAGCTGTCACATACTTTCGCTGCAATGGAGCAGAATCGATGGAAATAAACCCTTTCAGTTTCTGAGGAAACAGCTGAGAATACATCTGCCCCACATAGCCGCCCATCGACTGCCCGATGATTACCGGAGCCTCAATTCCCTCCTGCTGCAGGATCTCATCCAGCCATACCGCCTTGTCTTTCAGATTGAAGGAAAACTCAAATGGCCAGGATGCCGCATGTCCCGGCGCATCCCATACCAGAACACGGTACTTATCCTGAAAATACGCAATCTGTTTCTCGAACAGCCTGTGATCCGCAGTCAGGCCGGGCAGGAAAACAAGTGCAGTTCCCGTGGTCATTTCATTGGTCCAGTAATGGATCGTTCCGCATCGTGAATTATATGTTTTCTCAATCATATGCCTCATCCCTTTCTCCCCAGCCTTTTATGAACGGAGGAAGTTCCGATCTCATTATACTTCTTTGCAGGCATGTACAAGAAGACAGATCATTCTGTCTTCCGATGCTTACCGGATCCGCTTTTCAAAGCGGAACATTCCATCCATCATTCCGCCCTCTTCTTCCTCATACTGTCCTTCATCCGGATTGTTCGGTTCAGGATGATGCGGATTGAAGAATTCGACAATGTGAAACCCGCAGCGATTGACATAAAAATGAATGTTCCGGGTCTCGAAATAGGG
>JAEEPV010000282.1 GCA_016284975.1 Solobacterium sp. | reverse complement strand
GGCTCTCTGCCAGCCGGATCACACGGTCCGGAGAATCGATCCGGTTTGTAAAGACCCGATCATACAGTCCTTCATATCCCGCCTCCAGCCTGCATCCGAGTTCAACGATTCCTTCTTCCAGAAACCGGCGAATCCGGTGAGCTTCCTGATCCGACAATTCCGGATCACCGACAAAGATTTCGTCGATTTCATAATGCAGGGCCAGATCCGCAAATGCCGCAAACGGAGAAACCGTCCGATGGATTTCCAGTGTCGGCAGGCCTTCCTTAAGCGGTCCGCGTTTTTCTCCGGTTCCGGGGATAAACGCATATACTTCAAATCCGTATTGATGGAGACGGTCGGTCTGTCGTTTCAGCTGTGCTTCATCCAGTCCGGTTTCCGGACGGGGATAGAAATTATGCATGGCTTTGACATGCGGATTGCCTTTCAGCGCTTCCAGTTCCTCTTCACGAATTGTTGAGGCGTTGATGATCACATTCCGCGTCTTTGCAAGACTTATGGTTTCCGCTTCGGTAAATCCGTAATCCAGCCGTACCGCATAGAGATTCAGCTGATCCATCAGCGTTTCGGCATCCGGTACTTCGAATATCTGCAGTGTCCGCTTTGAGATATCCGCAAGGATCCTGCATCCGTAATCCGAAAGATTTGAACAGAACGCGGTCATATTCTCTTTGTATGCGCTGTTCATTTCCTCTTCCCGATGCAGGGAAAGAAAGACCGGCATGCCTTCGGAAACAGCTGTTTCCGAAAGCATACCGTTCGATTCACTGAGATAGATGGATCTGCTCAGTACTTCAGGCATTTGAGACATCTCCGTCTGTGACCATTGCGTAGGTGATCGCAAATGCCGCAGCGCAGGAAATGACAAGACCGATGAAGTAGTAGACAACACTCATGACTGCGCCGTTAGGACCTGCTGTCATGACAAAGCATCCCAACAGTCCGGAAGGACCCCAGGTTGTAGCCGCAACCTGCATTGCCATAACGAAGGCACCGCCGAAGCCGGCACCAAGACCTGCGGTTAAGAACGGTCTTCCCATCGGAAGTGTTACACCGTAGATCAGCGGTTCACCGACACCGAGAACACCTGCGGGTAGCGCACCGCTGATGACTGAACGCAGACGGTCATTGCGGACCTTTTTCGCTTTCAGATAGATCGCAATCGCAGCGCCGACCTGACCGGCACCTGCCATACAGAGTGCGGGATAGAGTGTTACATAACCAAGCTGATTCAGCTGAACCGTATACAGCGCAACCAGACCATGATGCATGCCCATCGCGACCATCGGAAGGAACAGTGCCGCACTGATATAGCCGGCCAGGATTCGTACCAGCGCGCTGGAAGACATGCAGATGCTGGAGACAACGGTACAGATGCCGCTGGAGATCAGACCGCAGATCGGCATGACGACAAAGACATACGGAATGACACAGATAAACAGTGTCAGCAGCGGTGTGAAGACGATATCAAGCGCTTCCGGCATCCGTTTGCGGATTGCTTTCTCTACCTTTACCAGGATCAGTACGCCAAGCACTGCCGCAAGAACACCGCCACGTCCGCTTCTGAGAATGGAATCCAGCGGAGAGTCCGCATTGAACCAGCCGACTGCAGCAGAAAGTGTATTGATGCCGTCCAGTCCGGTAATGAGACCAAGCATACCGCCAAGGATCGGAGTTCCGCCGAACCGCTCTGCGGCACGGTAACCTGCCCATGCGGTAATGTAGGTCATGAATGAAGTATTAATGAGTGCGAGCAGTGTGCAGACGACATTCAGAACCGAATTGTCTGCCCACCCCGGATTAAGCTGCTGAATCAGCGTGTTGACGCCGGCACAAAGACCTGCCGCGATAACACCCGGAATCAGCGGGATAAAGATCTCACCAAAGATCTTCAGTGCGTCACGGACCGGGTTGCTCTTCTGTGCAGCTTTTACCGCAGCCTTGTTTTCCTGCCAGCTGTTTTCGGTCGATGCTGTACCGGTAGCCGGGATGCCCATTTCCGCACAGACATCTGCGCATTTGCGGACTTTGCCCGGGCCGACGACAACCTCAACATACTGCGGGCGGTCATGTACAACACCCAGGACTCCCTCGATTGCCTTTAACCCGTCATCGCTGATCAGCGCATCGTCTTTTACATTGATACGCAGACGGGTCATACAGTTGGTGACGGATACGACGTTATCACGCTGTCCGCACTGTTCCAGAATTTTACTTACCAGTTCTTCATTTGTCATAATCGTTTTCCCTTTCCTCTTTCATCCGATTCATGAAATCGCCTGACGGACGTGACCGCCCGCTGCTTCCAGACGTTTCTTTGCCTCTTCCGCGTCAATACCCGCAAGGATCATGGTAATTGCGGTTTTGCAGGAACCCCCGGCTTCCCGGATCTTTTCGTCCGCAAGCTGTTCATCTACCCCTGTCGCCTGCATGACGATCCTTCTTGCCCGGGCAACGAGCTTCTCGTTGGTCTGCTGTACGTCCACCATCAGATTGGAATAAGCTTTTCCGCATCCGACCATGATCGCGGTTGAGAACATGTTCAGGATCATTTTCTGAGCTGTTCCGGCTTTCAGACGTGTTGATCCGGTCAGTACTTCCGGTCCGATCACCACATCGATTCCGACTTCTGCGGTTTTGCCCAGAATCGAATCCGCATTGCAGGTAACCGCCGCTGTATGGCATCCGACCTCTTTAGCGTATTCGAGACCTCCCAGTACATACGGTGTACGTCCGCTCGCCGCAAGACCAATTACCAGATCATCTTTGGTCAGTCCCCGATCCACGAGATCCTGTTTGCCAAGTTCCCTGTCGTCTTCCGCGCCTTCCTTTGCCTTGATGAATGCCTGTTCTCCTCCGGCAATCAGACCAACGACAACTTCCGGCTTAACGCCGAATGTCGGCGGGCATTCCGACGCATCCAGCACGCCCAGTCTTCCGCTGGTGCCGGCACCCATATAGAAGATGCGGCCTCCCTTCGAAACGCTGTCCACGCCCCATTTCACGACCTGTGCGATGTCGTTCAGATGCGGTTCGATCGCCTTTGGAATCAGTGCGTCTTCCTGATTCATCACCGTTACGATTTCCAGCGGTGTCATCTGATCGAGATTCATCGTATTGGGATTTCGTGTTTCGGTTGCCATCTTTTCGAAATTGATGTTCACGTCCGGTTCTCCTTTCTGCGGTCCTCAGCCGCCCGGTATTTTCTCTCTGTATATCAGCGTAATTCCGCGGAATAATAATTTCAATTTATGCGTGTTTTTTTGAAACAATGTTTTACAATTTGGAAAAACGGAGAAGAATTATGAATGCACTGGTACGACTGAAAGAACACTTTGACGCTCTGAATCCTGCTGAACACGCAGCCGCAGACTATATACTGCAGAACCCCCGGAAAGCTGCTTCACTCAGTATTCATGAGCTGGCTGCCCGTGCCTATGTTTCCCCTTCCGCCATCGTACGGATGTGCCACACGATCGGCTTTTCCGGATTCAAGGAATTCCGCCGGGAACTGCTGAAAGAGCTTGCCCTCGATGAAGTCGAACAGGATAAAGCCCGCCAGGAGATCTGCCGGGAAGACTCCATTCCCGATATCATTCATAAGATCACAGCCATTAATATCCAGTCCCTTACCGAAACAGAACGGCTTATGGATCCTGCGGTACTGAAGAAGTGTGTTGATATGATGGACAACGCAAGGACGATTATTTTCCTCGGTATGGGTGCTTCCTGGCTCGCCGCAAGAGACGGGTATGAGAAACTGCTGCGAATCGATAAACCCTGTACGCTGAGTGAAGACTCGCATCTGCAGATGTTAAGCTCCCGAAACCGTACCAGAAACGATCTT
>JAEEPV010000281.1 GCA_016284975.1 Solobacterium sp. | reverse complement strand
TATCACCGAAGACAATCCGTCCAATCTGACGCTTCGGGACAAATACGGTGCTGCCCGGGTCGCGTTTGTGCCGTATGGTTCCAAATCGCAGCCTCTTACCTATGCATTTCATTTTTCCGCCAACATTATCAAAAGCCTTTACTATTACCGGAAGTGGAAACCGGACGTGATCATCACAACCGGTACCCATACAGCAGTGCCAATGTGTAAAATTGCCCATATGCATAAAAAGAAAATCATCTGGATTGAGACGATCGCGAATGCGACGACTCCGACGATGGCCGGAAAGATGATCTATCCGATTGCGGATCTGTTTATCGTACAGTGGGAGAGCATGCTGGAAATCTATCCGAATGCGGTTTACGGAGGTTTTATTTTCTGATGATACTCGTCATACTCGGAACCAATGACAAGCCTTTCACGAGACTGCTAGATGCGGTCGAAAGGGCAGTAAAAAAAGGAATCATTCAGGAAGAGGTCATCGTTCAGGCCGGCTTTACGAAATACGAAAGCGATGTCATGAAAGTGATTGACTATGTTGACCGTGAACAGTTTGAGGAATACCTCTCCAATGCGAATCTGTTAATCACCCATGGCGGAGCCGGCACGATGATGACCGGGATCCGGCAGGGGAAGCGCGTTCTTGGCGTTGCAAGACTCAGCGCTTATGGAGAACATGTCAATGATCATCAGATCCAGCTGCTGGAGGCATTTGAATCCAAAGGCTACATTATCTACATGCGGGATCTTGACCGGATTGAAGAATACCTGAAGCAGGCAGAAACCTTTGCACCGGAACCGTATGTTTCCCAGCGGGACCACATGATCGGTCTGATTGAATCGTGGATTGAAGAAAACGTGAACTGAAAAAACTGCCGGATGGCAGTTTTCATTCAAGATAAGGGCAGGTGCTTTTAATATAGAATTCCTTCATATCATCAAGCCGCACACAGCCAAGGGTTCTTCCAAACACGCAGCCGCAGTCAATATGAAGGATGTTCTTCCCGTGAAGGATCTTATCCTCGTACTGCGGTCCATAAAGGAAGGTTGGCATATGACCAACGATCATCGTTGTATCTTCAAACGGGTTATCGTCAATGCCGATATGCGACCAGAGCAGTTCACTGACCGGTACTTCTGAGATATGCACGCCAGAGCGGCAGCAGCTGCCCAGGCCGGCATGAACGATCAGAAATTTCCGGCCGCCGATCTCAAGCTCTTCATAATAGAGCGGATTGTCGAGATACTCCTTGAGGTCATAACAGTCCGGCAGATCGAGGTCCATAAACTGATCCATGGTGATCAGTCCGCCATTGAAATGGATCCAGGTCAGAAAATCCAGTCCCATATAATAGAGGTGGGACTGATCGGATTTTCCCTTGATCAGATCTTCCGTATATTTTGCCAGCCACTCATCATGATTGCCGAATATCAGATGCATGTTTTTTCTGCTTTTGATCAGCTGAAGCAGAGGAATCGGATCTTTTCCCCGGTCACAGACATCTCCGGCAATGTACATTTCGTCATATTCACTGAATTCAATTTTCTCCAGCATGGCCTCAAACTCCTTAAGGCAGCCATGCAGGTCACTGATAACGTAGGTAGACATAAAACAGAATGATTGTATCACGGAGCCAACTTCACAACAAACGCAAGTGTTGTTATAATCTATAGGTATTTTTAGAGAGGACGAAGAATTATGGGAAGAGCACATGAAGTGCGTGCCGCATCAATGGCCAAAACAGCGGCAATGAAGTCAAAACTGTATTCGCGCTTTGGAAAAGAACTTTACATCGCTGCGAAATCCGGAGTTCCTGATCCCGATATGAACCTTGCGCTTGCCCGCAAGATCAAGGAAGCCAAGTCCAATCAGGTTCCTGCAGACGTTATCAAACGTGCGATCGATAAGGCAAAAGGCGGCGGAGGAGAAGACTATACCGAATGCCGTTATGAAGGTTTCGGCCCTGGCAACAGCACCGTAATCGTAGATTGTCTGACGGACAATACCAACCGTGCTTATACGGAGGTCAAAACCGTATTCAACAAATGCAAAGGCGCCAAGCTTGCCAATGCCGGTGCGGTATCGTTCAACTATGAGCAGTGCGGACTCTTCTATTTCCCGTATGAGGATGAAGAAGGTATGCTCGATGCGATGATGGAAGCGGACGTCGATGTCAGTGATCTGTCTGTGGAAGACGGCGTCATGATGGTCAAGACGGCGTTTGCTGATTTTGCAAAGGCGCAGGATGCGATCGAAAAACTGATCCCGGGCGTGGAATTCGAGACCTGTGAAGTAACGATGCTGCCGAATGAATATGTCACACTGAGCGATCCGGAAGAAGTAGAAGCTTACAACAAGCTGATGACCATGCTCAATGACGTGGATGATGTAAACAAGGTTTACACCAACGTTACACTCGAGGCTTAATGAAAAAAGACAGGTCATCCTGTCTTTTTTTGGAAAGGAACTGGATCTATGAAACGTGTAATAACCTATGGAACTTATGATCTGCTGCACTGGGGGCATATCCGTCTGCTGCAGCGGGCAAAGGCACTCGGCGATTATCTGATCGTGGCACTGTCCACCGATGAATTCAACGCCGGCAAAAACAAGACTGCCTATCATCCGTACGAAGAACGCAAGGCTATGCTCGAAGCGATCCGCTATGTGGATCTTGTCATCCCGGAAGAGACCTGGGAACAGAAGAAAGAAGATATCGTCAAGTACCAGGTGGATACGTTTGTCATGGGCGATGACTGGGAAGGGAAGTTTGATGAACTGAAGGAACTCTGTGAAGTGATCTATCTTCCCCGTACTGCCGGCATTTCCACTACCAAGATCAAGGAAGATCTGGAAAAGCTTGGCAGAAAGGTCTGATTATTTTACATACATGGCGCCGCCGATTTCCCGTTCGAGGACTTCCCGGCGCTTTTTTTCGTTCATTACGGAGGTGTAGAGCAGCGCCGCCCGGTATTCGAGATCGCGCCAGTGATAGTCGACACGTGCAAACCGGCTGGCTACTTTGACTTCCTTTTTGCGCATCTCATGAAGCCACTGTCTTCCGGTGTCATTGAACGCCAGTACCTGCAGACAGTCCGGTTCGCCAAGACGCTTCACTTCATCTTTTTTCAGCTGAATCATGGCCTGCAGACAGGTCCTGCGGATACGGGATGCGGTATAGCGGTAGCTGATGCAGGAGTGCAGAAAGTCTTCATAGGTATCGCAGGCTTTTGCCTGTGTGCGCAGATGATTTTCAATCCCCTCGGAAAACATCTGATATCGGCTGAGTTCGTCGCGGTCGCTGAGCAGCAGATAGGTGCGCAGATACGGATAGTACTGTTCAATCCATGGGATATCTTCCGCTTCCAGTTGCCTCATCGGGGTAAGACCAGCCACACTGCGGTGTTCCTTAAGCGCTTTGCGGATGGCAAGCGCACTGCTGACCTCGTGAAGCATATCATCGCTGTAATTCGTGGTGCGCTGAATCAGAACCGGTTCGATTCCGGTTCCGGCAATCTCTTTCAGATAGGATACTGCCAGAATATCATTCGGAGCCATGAAGGTCGTCAGAAGGCTGTAGGCTTTCGGATAGCTCATCCCACTCTCCAGGGATTCCTGCAGATGATCGGGATTGACTGGGGTATCGGCGATGTCGAGCAGATTTTCAAGATTGCCGCATTCACTGCCGAAACAAATATAGTCGGCCCCCGCCAGTTTCATCAGGGAAACCGCACCATGGGCAAACCATCCCGCAGACTGGGTAGAGTAAATGTAGGGGAGGGCAATTACGGCATCCACGCCGTTTTCGATAGCACACACAGCCCGGCGCACCTTATCGGCAACTGCCGGTTCTCCCCGCTGCACAAAATCGCCGGACATAACGGCGAGAATGACATCACAGCCGGTGCGTTCCCGCGCCTGGCGGATCTGGTATGCATGACCGGTGTGAAACGGATTGTATTCTGCTGCGATTGCACATACTTTCATAGGACGTACTCCTTCTGCCAACGATGAATATATTATAATGGTGAACGTCAGGGAGACGTCATGTTGTATGAAACTTGGTTATATTGTTTTTCGCCCGCATGAAAAAACCAAAGGGGCGGTCGCAATTGTTCACGGTATGGCAGAGCACCGCAAGCGCTATGCCGGATTTGCGGAATTTCTCGCAGACAGCGGCTATGGAGTCATTACATACGATCTGCCGGGACATGGCGAAAGTGTTTCGGAAGAAAAGGGGCACTTCGGCGATGATGGATGGCAGACGCTGGTGGAAAGTGCCGGGCGGGCTGTCCGGCGTGCAAAAACAGAATTTCCGGATGTAAAGATCGTTCTGTTCGGACACTCCATGGGATCCATGATTGCCCGCTGCTATCTGCAGGATCATGATTCAGAGATCGACGGCCTGATCCTTTCAGGCGCACCGAACTGGCAGCGCGCCACCGCGGCAGGCATTGCACTGGGCAAGCAGATCCGCGGTGTCAAAGGGAAAAAAGGGTTTTCCAAAGTGATGGACAAGCTGATTACCGGTAACTTTAACAAAGCGGTAGAGAATCCTTCCACCGGAGTCGACTGGCTTTCCTACAACGAAGAAAATGTAAAGCAGTATCTGGAAGATCCGGAGTGCGGGTTCGGCTTTACCGTACAGGGCTATCTGGATGAACTCGAAGGTATGGAGCAGATGCACAAGGTGGAACGTTATCACTGCACCAAACCGAAGATGCCGGTCGCATTCTTTGCCGGAAAGGAAGATCCCTGCATCGGCGGACAGAAGGGATTTGCGGATTCGGTCGGTACGCTGAAGAGTGCCGGCTACCGTCATATATCGACCCGCCTCTATCCGAAAATGCGGCACGAGATCTTACATGAGACGGATTCTCAGCGGGTTTACAGAGATATCAAAAACTGGCTCGATGCGAATATCGCCGCTTAAAAACTGTTGATTTTGGTTTTTACTTTGTTATAATTGAGAACGCTAACGAGAAAAGGAGAGTCGATTGTGATTTGGACACGCTCTGATCTGATCAAACATCCGCATGTTCAGTTCGATGAAGATGTGACGATCGATCCGCAGGCATTGAAAGGTAATACCCGCATCAATTCGGTAAAGTCTGCACATGTCAGCGGAAGCGGATATCTCGAAGGCACAGACCGGTTCTATGCCGATATTCATATCGAAGGAATCATGTTGTGCCCCGATGCGATCACCAACAAGGAAATCGAAGTTCCCTTTGAAACGGATACCCAGGAGTACTACTCCTTCGAAGATGGAGAAGACAACGATGACAGTGTCCGTATCGTTACCGATGAAGTCATCGACCTCCTTCCTGCAGTGACCGATGCGATCCTGCTGGAAGTGCCGCTTCAGGCAACGGAAGCGACAGCCGAGGATTACCCGAGCGGCGACGGCTGGCGGGTGATCAGCGAAGAGGAATATGAGAAGAGCCGGAAGGCAGAGATTGATCCGCGCCTGGCGAAGCTCAAAGAATGGAAAGAGAATTAGGAGGTGTCAGGCAATGGCAGTACAGCAGAGAAGAAATTCCAGTACCAGAAGAGATAAGAGACGCACACATTACAAGCTTGCGACTCCGACACTTGTACGGTGTCCGGAATGCGGCGCATTCAAGCAGCCGCATCATGCTTGCCCGCAGTGCGGTTCCACCGGCAATGCGAAAGCAAAGGCATAATCCCGGTTTTCAGGTATTGTAAACAAGAGGCAGATCTTCAGAGGAAGACCTGTTTTTTTTCTATTATGAAATCAGGAACAAACTGGTCCTGATCATAGTAGGTAGTTAACCTTATACAAGCATATGATTAATGGGTCAGGAGCTCCAGTGGTTCCTGACCTTTCTGCTGTAGG
>JAEEPV010000031.1 GCA_016284975.1 Solobacterium sp. | reverse complement strand
GAATCAAAAAAGGAAGTTCTCTGACTTCCTAGTGATACAACTGTTCCGCTTCTTAAGGCAGCACTTCTTTTGCGGTTTTTCTCAGCTTTTGACAATGGAATGAGAAGGAACCAACAAAAGAAGTTTTCTTTCTGATTCTGGAAGAGCCTTCATCCAAGATAAAACGACAGGTTCTATCTTTAAGCCCGATTGCGATAGTGTTATTAAGCCACAAATAAAGCGGCTTCCCATCTGCAAATAATCCGCCCAACAGGACTGAATGCCGCGAGACAGAAAACCAATTCAGATGCGTCAGAAAATACAATGTTCCTCGAGTTCAGCCAGGGAACTCACAGGTCTGCCATATTCTCGATAGAAACTAACAGCCGCATTTGCCTGGCCCTTCGTGATACATTCGTGTGATGCAAGGATTTCGTAATTGTACCAGATTGGGGAAGGTTTGATTCCTGCTTCCCAATAGACTTCTTCATCGTAACCGAAAAGACCGCCTCCTGATACCTGTTCCACCGTCTCATCTTTTAATTCTTTTACTTCTGAATTCTTATTCTCGTCTGCTATATAATCTCCTTCTGTTAAAACATCTGATGCGCTGACTCTGCAGAGACAGATGCTCTGTCCAGCAGCAATCAGTACCCTTACATTATTTCGTGCGAAGTGAATAATAGAGCTCCACGTTTGCAAAAGTCCCTTATCCGATAATCCAGCGCAGCACAGAGAGGAGATTCCCGGATTCAAAGGCTCGGAATTCCATAAAGGGGTTCCCTTCTGATTGGCAATGAGTATGTATAATCTTTATGAAAATGCATCTTTCTGCCGGATTGGCGGGGAGCAGATACAGAAGAAAGGAAGGTATTTATGAAGGAAAAACAAAAGATTATGACAGCCGGGAACGAAGCCGCTGTGAAAGCAGCGCTTGAATTCGATTATCCCGAGAGCGGATTCCGTCTGGAACTGCCGGAATCCTTCACCGATATCATCGGATATTATGATGAACCGAGCGATTACGGAGAGCTCGAAATCGGATCCGGTGTTGTGTACGGATCTCTGAATCTATACCTTCATACCCCGGAGGAAAAAGCAGAATATGATGCGATGATCGCCTCAGTCAAAACCGAGGCGGATATGACAGAAGAAATCCTGGAAAAGAACAGAAAATACAATGAAGGCATCGTACAGGTCTACTCGGTTCTGGGTGTCAACGGCGGCAGAACCTACAAGGATATCGAGCACATGGCTCAGGATACCGGAACGATCAAGACTGTAATTGATCTCGGGGAATACGACGGTTATCACTACTACAGCTGTATTGTCAATCTGGAGTATCCCTCCATCAGGGAAAACCTCAGTAAGATGAATCCGGAGGCGCTTGAAAAGTACAGAAAGCTTATGGAAATGGTGGAGATGCACCCGGAGTACATCGTACTCAAAAAGCGTCAGCCGACTTTTACAGCACCGGAAATCGGATCCGTTGTTTCGTTCGAAGGAACGGATCTTGACGGCAATCCGGTTTCCTCAAAGAAGCTCTTTGCAGAGAGCGACATCACGATGGTCAATATCTGGAGAACCTGGTGCAGTGCCTGCATCAGTGAATTCCCGGAAATGAACGAGCTCGCAAAGAAGTACGCGGGCAAAAACGTCAGTGTCGTAACTTACTGCGCAGATGCAGAAAATGCGGAACTGACCAGTAAGGCGATCGACATTATCAAAGAGTATGACGGTTTCGCAAGGAATCTTGCCTATACCGAATCCCTTGACAATGCACTGCCATGGCCCAGCACGCCGACAACTTACTTTGTGGATCAGAACGGAACGATTCTCTGCTATCCGATCAAAGGTGCCGCCCCCGAAATGTATCCCGAGTATCTCGACAAGCTTCTCAGTCATGAGCCGATCGTATCCGGGTTTGATACACCGTCTGCCAGCGAGGAACATACGTATACTGTTCTGGTTGCTGATCAGAACAGCAATCCTGTCGCCGATGCGGTTATCGGTTTCTGTACCGATATGAACTGCAATATCGCCAAGTCCGACGCGAATGGATCTGCGGTCTTCACCGGCCCCGAATATCCCTATCATATCACGATTATCAAACTGCCGGATGGATATTTCTGTGACGAGAACTACAGTGACACCATGGATACGGACGGCGGTTCCCTCACCATTTCAATTGTTAAGAAATAATCTCTCTTCTGCATACAGACGAACGTCTGAGGCACCGTACGTGCCCTGGATGAACCTTCCCCTATGCGCTGGCCAAAGGAGAGAACGATTCCTCCATTTTGCATTGACTATCGAATGGCTTCTGTTAAGATTGCTCTGGTTGAAAGTCATTTATGGAAAACTATGATTTTACAGAAGGCAGAATATTCGGACCGCTGATCCGGTTTACCCTGCCGGTCATGATGGCACTGTTTCTTCAGTCTCTGTATGGAGCAGTGGATCTGCTCGTCGTCGGACAGTACGCAGCAAACGAAGATATTTCCGCTGTTTCTTCCGGAACCATGTTAATGCATACGATCATGGCTCTTACGGCTGGATTATCCATGGGCACTACGATTCTGCTGGGGCAGCAGATTGGTCAGAAGAAACCGGATCAGGCAGGGAAAACCATTGGTGCAGCGATTGTTTTCTTCACAATCTTTGCGATTGTTTTCTCTGTTTTAATGTTCGTAAATACACCGCTTCTGACCCACCTGATGAATGCACCGGAAGAGGCTTTCTCCAAAACCTGTTCTTATATCCGGATCTGTTCGGGAGGACTGCTGTTCATCGTCGCATATAACGTTCTTGGAAGCCTGTTCCGCGGGATCGGGAACTCCAGGCTTCCATTGTTGTCGGTAGCGATTGCCGCAGCCGTAAATATCATCGGTGATCTCATCATGGTCAAAGGCCTGCGTATGGGTGCTGCTGGAGCTGCTTATGCGACCATCGGTTCCCAATGCATCAGCGTACTGCTGTCTCTCTTGTTTCTTAAGCGAATTGACTTGCCGTTTCTTCTTCAACGAGGCGATATCCGCTTTAACAAAGAAATCACCATGAAAATTCTCAACTTCGGCGTTCCGATTGCGCTGATGGATTTTCTTGTAAGTATCAGCTTTCTGGTGATCCTTTCCATCGTCAATTCTCTTGGTCTTCTGGCAAGTGCCGGTGTCGGTGTCGCAGAAAAAGTCTGTGCCTTTATCCTTCTGATTCCATCTGCCTTTGGTCAGTCGATTGCTTCTTTTACTGCTCAGAACTATGGAGCCAGAAAAATCGATCGGGCATATCGTGGACTTCGCTACGGAATAGTTACCGGACTCTGCTTTGGAACGTTTCTCTTCTGGCTGTCCTTTTTCCATGGAGATCTTCTCTGCAGGATCTTTTCTCATGACCCGCAGGTCATTCAGCTCGGATGGGATTATCTGAAAGCCTATGCCATCGACTGCATCCTGACTGCCATATTCTTCTCCATGACCGGTTTCTTTAATGGATGCGGCTATACAAGATTTGTTATGATCCAGGGCATTATCGGAGCTTTTCTGGTTCGTATTCCGGTTTCCTGGATCATGTCAAAGGAAGTTCCGATCTCCCTGTTTCATGTCGGGCTGGCCACCCCTGCTTCCTCGTTTGTACAGTGTGTTCTCTGTATTGGATATTTTGTTGTAGTTCGCAGCGATCTTGAACGAAAAATGGAAATCCGCTGAAGAAAAAAACTCCTCTGTTTCCGGAAGAGTCAGATTTCGGTTACAGGCTGTCGGTTCGCAGCCCACGCAAGCAGTGCGCCCGTCATACATCCAAAGGTGTTCAGAATCAGATCATCCAGTTCAGAAACGCCTGTTCCAAGTACATACTGCAGGGTTTCAATCAGAAGAGAAACCAGAAAGCCAATCAGCACTGTCTGCAGAACAGGCAGTTTTTTTCTTTGAACGAAATAGTAGCCCATCGGTATAAACCAGATTACATTGCCAAGAAACAGGTACAGCACTCTGAGCAGGTGTCCGTTATACAGAATTGGAAGATACTCCTCAAACAAAACTGCATTTACTTTGCCTCCAAACAGATGAATCGGACGAATCAAAGGTCTCAGAGTGATCACAATCAGAACGATCAAATAAATGCAAAACAGAAACCGGTTCTTTTCGATCCGCTTTACCCGCATGCACGGTTCTTTACGAATGGTGTCATGCTTTGTGACTGTCATGCATATCATTATAGTTTCTGGGAAAGGAAACTTACAGCCTTTCTGAAAACATCGGGAAAGCAGATCACCGGATTCTCTTTCATTCTGCGATGATCTGAACAAGCTTCAGTGCCTGTTCTGCGTTTTCGGAATGCGCGTTCACCGCTGCGACAAGATCGCCTTCCGCACCCTGCAGCGAAACATAATATCCTTCCGGCAGTGCACTCAGAACCTTTGCTTCTGCAAGCGTATCCGCATCCGCTCTTTGAATCAGAAACACATCTGCTGCTGCAGCCGGGTCAGTCAATACAGTATCCCGGACGGTTTCCAGTGCTTCAACCGTCAGACGAATCTCAAACTGCTGATCGGTATTCTGATTCTGAAACTGTGTAATTTTATCATTCAGAAACGCCTGTTTCTCCTGCGGGCCCCAGACTTCCAGAAGGATTGTTTTTTCTTCCACTTCATTCTGCTCTTCGTTTGCTTTCCCGCCGCAGCCGCAAAGCAAAACTGCAGCAGTCATCAATATCAGTATCCGTTTTATCATTTGGTCAGCTCCTTATCAGAAATATATATCACAGCTTTTCCAGAGATATCCCATTCAACCAGAGAACCTGCTCCATGTCTTCCCACGTCCCGGCAGAACGATTGGCACCCGGCCGCCGCAGAACGGAACAGACATGTGCACTTCCGATATCAAGACATGAAGGCAGTGCATAGCCCTTCAGCCATGCCGCCACAAATGCCGCAAGGAAGGCATCTCCGGCACCAGTCGTATCCGTCGGTTTCTCTTTGAACAGGGTCGGCCGCTCCCAGATATTTTTGAAATCTGTTACCATCGCGCCCGTTTCTCCCATCTTGATTCCAAAGATCCGGATCGGATAGGCTGAGAAGAACCGGAAAATCTCATCAATATCCGTGCTCTTTGCAAATTCCGACGCTTCCTGAAGACTCGGAAAGAAGATATCACAATGATTCAACGCCGCCTCAATATTATGAATCCATCTTCCATCTTTATCATGAGAGGCATCCATAGAAGTCGTCAGCCCGAGTTCCTTCGCTCTTTGAAACAGATCGCCCAGCGGTGCCCCGTCCAGCCGGTTTAATACATTGGCGCTGGCAAGATGAAGATGTCTGGACTTTATCATCATTTCATCACTGATCATTTCTCTGCAAAGAAACTGATTCCCGTTATCCGGAACACGGAGAATATGACGGTCTCCGCTCTCATCTACAAGAATCACCGGAGAAGCCGTATGAACATCTTTTCGGGTGATTACATAGTCGGTATTGACACCGGCGAGTTCCAGATCATGCAGCACCAGCCCTGCAGGGCTGTCTTCCCCGACCAGCACACATACCGCAGTATTGATTCCCAGACGTGACATACTGATCGCCGCATTTACTGCCGCTCCTCCGGAAGAGGCAAAGTATCCTTTCGCATACTGGCCATCCAGATTCATCACATTCCGATCAATTCCCGTCAATAGAACATCCCATGCGGCTGTACCGACACAGACCACATCAAATCGTTTCTGTTCAACCATTGTTTCTGCCTCTTATCAACGTATTTATTCTAACAAATCTGTATTCTTTTCTGTGCTGCTTCCGAATGCCCAAAAAAAAGAAAAGGCATATAAGCATGCCCTGCTTATATGCCCTGTTGAATCCATTACGAGATTGGATTACTTGTTGTCTTCTGTTACAGCCTTAGCTGCGGTACGGCCGGAAACGAAGATCTCAACGATCGCGTTACCACCCAGACGGTTACCACCGTGGATACCACCAGTAACTTCACCTGCCGCATAGAGGCCTTCAATCTTATTGCCCTTTTCATCAAGAACGTGTCTGTCGACATCGACCTTGAGACCACCCATGGTGTGGTGGGTAGACGGAGCCATGAGACGAACAGTCAGCTCAGCACCATCGAGATCATAAGTATCAGCGATGTACTTACCGTTTTCATCCTTCTCACAGTTACCGATTGTACGGTTCGCAGCTGTCTTCTTGACGTCCGGGAACTCTTCAATCTTTGCGCCGGCAATAACTGCAGCGTCATAATCTTCGATTGTCTTGCGGACAACTTCCGGATCAGCTTCAACACCGATCTTCTTGAAGAGGTCACCCAGTTCAGCAATCTTGACTCTGTAGTATCTGCCTTCATAGTCGCCTTCAGCCAGCTGCATCGGAGCAGGCATCAGCTGTTCTTTGTTATAGATTTCAACAAAGACACCCTTTGTGCCGTTGACTTCCATACCATTGCGGAACTCTGCCAGAGACAGAACGTCACGCTCAGAAGTTTCATCAACGAAACGCTTACCGGTTGTCGGGTTGATCCATACTGCATAGTTTCCTGCACCAAATGCCAGGTTACCGTTGTCGACCCAGGAGATCGGCATGAGCTGTGTGAAATTCAGACCAGTTGTGTCAGCGCCTGCGCCTTCACCCATCTTGATACCATCACCCTGCATGGAGGAACGGTTTGTTGTCTTGGTGCTCTTGGTCAGGTACGCGCTGTCCCAGTACTGGTTGTTTTCGAGAACCATATCAATGTTTGCTGCAAATCCACCGGTTGTCAGGATGACACCCTTGTTTGCGTGAACGGTTACTTCTGTACCGTCATACATCTTACCGGAAACACCAGTTACCTTGCCGCCGTCTACGATCAGGCTCTCTGCGGTTGTACGGAGCATAACCTTGTTGTCAGAAGCGGTGGAACTTGTCTTTGTCAGTGTGGTGTACGGAGCCATGAAGTAGGTTCCCCAACGGCCCGGATATTCAACACCGTCGATTTCAGCACCGGCGAATTCGTTTTCACGATACCAGAGCGCACCGATCAGAGTCGGCTGTGTGTCTTCGATGAACTTCGCACCCTGTTCCTCGAGCCAAGGCTTGAGATCCTGGCCGTCTGTAATGAACTGGCTGACGAGATCATAGTCACCATAGATCCACTCAGACATGTCAGCTGTCGGACGAAGTCCTCCATAGTATGTCTGGAAGATATGCAGGTTGAGTGTGGAGAACAGTGTTACATCATTAGCGCCTGCCTTAATCTTGGCATCCGCCCACTTGAGGTACTCATTGATCTCCTTCTTCAGATCCTTAAGTGTCTGCAGATATTCTTCGTGAACACCATGCTTGGAGAGTTCAGCTGTGTCACCTGCGACAAATTCATGATCCTTGTAATAAGCTTCATCAAATGGTTCTTCAGACCAGTTTGCGATCAGACGCAGCTCATCAAGTGTGTTGATGTTTTCTTTTACCTTGTTATAGGTATTGCCATCATAACCGACACCTGTTTCTGCATCCGGATCTTTCGGATCCCATACGAGATACGGCATAACGGACTGATACTGTCCGCCGGAAACCAGTGTGTTTCCGCCGATCTCAGCGTTCTTCTCAATAACACATACTGTGTTGCCAAGCTGTGCTGCCTGTGCTGCTGCAGCCATACCAGCTCCGCCTGCGCCGACTACGACGACATCGAATGTCTCATCGATCGGAGCACCAGCTTCATGCTTAACCGTGTTCTTCTTGAAGCCGTCAAGATCAGAAGCCTTTGCCTGCTCTGCTGCAGCGTTTACAGCATTCTTAACTGCCAGAGAAGTGAATGTTGCGCCGGAAACTACATCAACGCCGCTTCCGTTTGCCTGCTTGATTTCATCAAACAGAATGTCATAAGCAACTGTTCCGACATGATCTGTCTCAACAGACTCATTAACTGCGATTTCAGAGATGCCGTCTTCTGTGAATGTGACATCAAGCTTAACCGGTCCGTTGTAACCAGTGCTCTCTCCGGTATAAGTGCCGGCTGTATAAGTAACCGGAACATTTTCCCCGGAAGAAGCAGCTGCTGCTCCATCGCCCAGTGTGTTGACATCTACACCTGCAGACTCGAGGGCTGCTTTAGAAGCATCGACGATTGCCTGAGATGTGATGGTCGCTCCGGAAACCAGATCAACATTGAGCGACTGTGCTTCAACGATCTCTCCCGGAACCTTTTCGATTGCCGGATCAGCAATTCCTGCTGTCTCCTGATGATCCGTTACCTTAACTTCCTTGATTGCATCAGAAGTCAGAGTAACTTCGACGGTCACGTCTCCGTTTTTACCCGGAGCCTTGCCTGTATAGGTACCAGCTTTAAACTTGCCTTCCCCAGCATTGCCACCGGCAGGAGCGCAGTTCGCGAGCCCCAGCAGTGCGGAAATGCAAAACAGGCCAACAATACTTAATTTGCTTGTTTTCATAAGTATCCCTTCCTTATAATTTTGTTATAAACTCTGTATCTTATACAGGGTCAACAAGTATATTGAATTTAAACTAAAAAGGGATCTGTCTATGCAAGTGAAAGAACTATCTGATATTACAGGTGTCAATATTGAAACCATTCGTTCCTACCGAAAAGCGGGCTATCTTCGGCCTGTTCAAAAATCCAACGGATATTATGACTACGATATGGAATCTCTGATCACCCTGATCTGGATCCGAAAACTCCGAGGCTATACGATGTCCCTGAATGAGATCTACAATTATTTTTTCTCTCAGGATCCTGAAGAGCTCATTACGATTCTGAACCAGAGAAAAGAGTACATTGAAAGTGAGATCATCGAACGACAGCTTGCCGTACGCTATATTGATCTGGAAACACGGCATATTCGGGAAACGGCGAAAGGAAATCTGGGGGCACAGATGTTCCAGTCCATCGATGATAAGATCGATGTTTATTCCCTGGAAAACCGTTCTGAACGGTTTAAAAAACTCCAGTTCAGTCTTACTCCAACCGTATTTATTCCAAAAGAAGTACTGAACGGGCCAATCAGCAGGTACAGAATCCCGGTTAAGATCGGAATCGGCACCTACCAGTACATCCTGGATGAGCGTGGCATTCAACGCCCAAAAGATGCGGTTGTCGTACCAAACGGTCTGAATATCACGCAGCTTCTGATCCTGCGAAACTTCACCGAAATCTCCGTCGAGGAACTTGCTCCGATGATGACCTATGCCAAGGCGAACGGTCTGACCTTCCAGAGTGATACGACCGGCTATCTCATGCGAATCGAAATCATTGATCAGAAACCGGTATTCCATTTCCGTATCCGGGCCTGCGTGCAGCAGAACAATATCCGTGATCCCCTGATCAAAAACCGGAAACGGAAATAAGAGACTTCTCGCCTGGAATAACAAAACGAAAAAAAACTTCTGAAGCAGATAGGTAATCCTGTTTTGCTCAGAAGTTCTTTTTACTTATTTCAGATGCCAGATATCGCGGTTATAGTCGTTGATCGTACGGTCACTGGAGAAGAAACCGGAACGGGCAACGTTGACCATCATCATACGGGTCCATTTGCCGCGGTTCATATAATCATACACAGCGGTTTCCTTAACACTGCAATAATTTTCCAGATCAAGGAGCGTCATGAACCAGTCCTTGTTCTTAAGATTGTCCTGCAATGCTCTCAGCATTGATTCATCCCCGATCTTCAGCATTTCTTCGGAAGTGATGAAATCCACTGCCTTGCGGATGCTTTCGCTGCGGTTGTAGAAATCAATCGGATGGTATCCGTTTGTGTTGTAAAGATGAATGACCTCATCGGAACTGCGGCCGAAGGTATAGATGTTTTCAATACCGACAAGATCGCGGATCTCAACATTCGCACCATCATTGGTTCCAAGCGTAACCGCACCGTTGAGCATAAACTTCATGTTGCCGGTTCCACTGGCTTCCTTGGATGCCAGCGAAATCTGTTCAGAGATATTCGCGGCCGGAATAATCATTTCCGCCTTGGCAACGTTGTAGTTCTGCAGCATAACGACCTTCAGATACTTCGATACTACCGGATCATTGTTGATCATCTGCTGCAGGCACAGGATCAGGTGAATCACATTCTTTGCCATGATATAGGCAGGAGCCGCTTTTCCGCCGAATATCATTGTCATCGGTACCGGCGGTAGGATGCCAGCCTTGATGCGCTGGTACTGATAGATGATGCCTAATGCATTCATCTGCTGGCGCTTATATTCGTGCATGCGCTTGACCTGAATGCAGTAGACACTTTCCGGATCGATTTCGATTCCTTCTTTATCCTTAATATACTTTGCGGCCTGGATCTTCTTTGTTCTCTTGATATCAGCGAGCGCATTCAGGGCCCCTTCATCATTGTGGAAGTACATCAGCCGCTCCAGTTCACCTTCCCGGGTCTTCCAGTCTTCGCCGATCAGTTCGGTAATAAACGCAGTCAGCTCCGGATTGCTGTGCATCAGCCATCTGCGGAATGTAATACCGTTGGTCTTGTTATTGAACTTTCCGGCATAGATTTCAAAGAATGGACGAAGTTCCTGATTTTTGAGAATTTCAGTATGAAGTGCCGCAACACCGTTGACACTGTGGCTGTAATGCATGTCCATGCGGGCCATGTGAACCTTGCCGTCACGATCAATGATATTCAGGTTCTGATTATCGTAATATGCACAGACGGCACCGAAATCCAGTCCACTGATGATCGGCATCAGCTGAGGAACGACCTGACTGAGGTAATCCATCGGCCATTTTTCGAGTGCTTCTGCAAGAATCGTATGGTTCGTATAGGCACAAACCCCTGTTACAAT
>JAEEPV010000280.1 GCA_016284975.1 Solobacterium sp. | reverse complement strand
AGTTCTCGACCGTTTCTTCATCACAGCCAAGCTCTCTTGCCAGCATGGCGGTATATTCTGCGACACGCATGGAATGACCGTTGGTATAACGATCCTTCATATCGATGACTTTCGCGAATGCCTCTGTCATCTCATGGATGAGGGCTTTGTTCTCAGCCATCTTCTTCTCATAGATCCTTGTTCTGCGCCGTACAAAATACATCACGATACCGGCCGTCAGGGCAAGCGCCAGGATCACCATCAGGATCAGGAACCATACCTGTTCATAGATCGCCTTTTCTTTGATGATCGTGACCTGCATCTCTTTTCCGCCGCGGCCCATCGCATCTTTCAGGCGCATGATGAACTTATATTCACCGCCTCTGAGGTTGGTGTAATTGACCGGTGCCAGCTCGCTTCGCTTGACCGTTGTCTCAAGTTCTTCAAAGCCATCCAGATAATAGGTGACCTGCGGGTTCAGCAGTGAGTAGTTATAGACAAAGCTGTGGATCGTCAGCTTCCTGGTGCTGGATGGAACCGTGATAATACCGGTCTCTTCATCCGCATAGTAATAGGTTCCGTCCGCCTCAACATACGGAACCGCCATCTTCAGATCCGCAACATCTTCAAACGGAACTTCGATGTTGACCTTGGCAACACCGTCTGTTCCGGAGATATAGAGATCTCCGTCTTTCGTCAGCTCACTGTAGGAGTTTGCGGTCGCAATACACGGCAGACCGTTATCTCTTCCATAGAACACCGGTACGATCGAATCGCCGTTGGCCAGCAGTTCATCTGCCGCCACAACATAAATACCGTTGCTGGAGAGGATCCACATATCCCCTTTGCTGTTTTCATACAGGTCAAAGTTATTGGAGTACGGGAATTTCCGGATTGCGGTAACCTGATAGTCTTCCGTCATGTAAGCGATGGAGTTGCTGGTGACGATCCAGAAGACATGGTGATTGCTGTCTTTCTTGATGCGCATTACGACATCGGACAAAAGACCGTTTTCCGTATTGATGTGATAAAGATCACTGCCGCTGACGACGTAGATGCCGTCTCCGTCCGAACCAAAGACGATATCGCCATTGTCTGCCTGGGTAATGGTGAGAATATCGGCATTGCTGAGGCCGGTCTCGGCATTGTATACCGCTACGATTCTGTCATCTTTGATGCCGACAACACCGCCGCCGGAGCACGCCGCAAGGATCGACCCGTCACTCAGTTCATAAGACGTACGGATCCGTTCCGAAGACATCCCGTCTTCCATGGTGTAGCAGGTCGCAACCCTGCCGTCATAACATACAAGACCATGGCTGCTGTACGTCGCAAACCAGAGTCTGCCTTTACTGTCACGCTGGATCGAACGGATTCTGGTGGTGCCCAACAGTTCCAATAGATCTGTGATTCCCAGATCTTCTCCGGAAGCTGTTACCGTCTTTTTGATTGGGAAGGAATCCTGAACCACCTCACCATCCAGGATGGTAAGACCGCTGTCTGCACCGATCATAAGATGTTCGTCGTAGATACAGGTCGAATTGACGACCATATCCGGCAGTTCAAACTGTTCAAATACATCCGAGAACTGGTTCGGAACGATCTTCATGATTCCCTGACGGGAAGAAGTAAACCAGACATTGCCGGCATAGTCTGCCATGATATGTTCAATGGAGTTGTACATCGGAATATTATCCATGGTACGGAATTTACCGTCCTTCAGAATACCGATGCCATTATCCGCGCAGAACCAGGTCTGCCCTTCGAACAGTTCAATTTCATTTACATAGTTCAGCGGGGATACATCGATGGTCGTTACATCCGCAAGGCCCTTTGCGCCAATCAGACAGTAATAGACTTCCGAACCCTCTGTGCCAAGGTAAACATAACCAAGCTTCTTCGTATCCGGTGTGATCGTACGGACATGCGGGATTCCCATTGTCTCTTCATCCAGACAGGAGAGCACTTCCGACCCCTTCAGCGCAAATACTGCGCCATTCTGTGTGACACCGTAAATGTTGCCGTCACTGCCCTTTTCCATCCGCCGGATATACTGATCTGCCAGACGTTCATCTTCAATCGAAAGCACATTGTACGCGCCGTCAATGATCGTAATGCCCCGGGCTGTACCAAGATAGATATTTCCGGAATTGTCTTCCGTGATGCAGCGGACCGAAGAAGACTTCAGTCCCTCCGGCTTGTTAAACATCATGGTTGTGCCATGATCAATTACTGCCGCACCGCTGTCATTGGTACCGACCCACAGACGGTTCTTACGGTCTGCATACAGACTGACAACACTGGCAATACCGGTCGTGGAATCCGATCGTTCAAACGTATTGCCGTCATAACGGATCAGACCACTGTAACTGCCGATCCAGATAAAGCCCTCTGCGGTCTCCTCGATCGCATTCGCCTCTGAAGTCGGCAATCCGTTGGTGCCGTTGTAAAGTACTGCGGAATAACCTTCTTCTCCGCCGGAGGGATCGATTGCGATCACTTCATCCTTCTGAGCAGAAAAGGTATCCGCCTTCAGTGCAATATTAAAATCGGTCAGAAAGAGTAAAGCTGCGGCCGAAATCAGATACAGAATAAATTTTCGAATGACGTTGTTCATATTTAATTAATTTATTTAAGCGTATTACATATGAGACAGAAAGAAAACAATACTTTTTCGATTTTCCTGTCATTTGCACCGCACGCAATTGGTTCCTGTTTTCCGTTTCTCCTGCGTAAAATGAAGAGAGAAAGGAAAATTCATTTATGGAAATGAAAAACAATCAAACCGGCATCCCCGACAACCCGAACGAACAGAACCCGTCCTGCGGGAAGGATTTCCCTGAGCTGAAATGGATCGATAACTTTTCCATTGCTTTCCGGATTGACGGAAACTCCGCAGTTCTTTCTGCCAATAAAGCCGGACTGCTGTCCCTTGCCAGCCATCTGATCATGCTGGCAGAAGGAAACCCGGGGGATCATATTCATCTTGATTCCTGGAATTCCCTCGAAGAAGGCTCAGACGAA
Source organism: Solobacterium sp. (assembly GCA_016284975.1). Taxonomy (GTDB): domain Bacteria; phylum Bacillota_I; class Bacilli_A; order Erysipelotrichales; family Erysipelotrichaceae; genus Bulleidia. Next base: position 1,082 of record JAEEPV010000280.1, on the reverse strand, counting down.
CTGATTATTGAACAGATGATTGGTTCCCCGGACTGATACGCAGTCACAGATCACGTCAAAACTGAACGCTCTTTTTCCCAAGTACGGTACAGTTCTTCGCAGATTCCGATATAACGGATGGTCCGTTCCGGTGAATTGACGGGACTTGAGCATAGACCGGAACGAATACAGTCATTGTAATGACTCAGCTCATAACGGAATTCATAGGTGCAGGGGAACGATTTCTCTGCCGTAAGAATTCCGTTTTCATATATCATTGCACGATCTGCTTTCCAGTAATCCGGTATCACAATTCGTCCGCGATCCAGATAGATCTTCAGACCATTATCAAACAGGATATTGGTTGAAACCCCCAGAGAGGCAAGACAGTTGTTTTCAAGACGGGCGGAAAGCGTGATCTGCTCTTCCACGCCGCTTTCCTCAAAGGAAGCCTCGCCAGAGCACGCAACTACTTTTCCCCCGAAGAATTCTGCCATACGGAAGAAATATGCCTCATTGGCAATGAGGACTCCGCCGCCGAATTCCTTCTGCCGGTTCCATCCGGCGATATACGATCCTCCGACATAGGACTGATGGAATTCCATGAAGCGGATTGCCCCGAGATTTCGCTCTTCGATCTGTTTTAAGACATAATCGTATACCGGCAGAAACGGCGTCTTGATTGCTTCGGTCAGAAACAGGTTTTTCGATTCGGCCAGTTCAAACAGTTCTCTGGCCTGTTCCGCGTGCAATACAAACGGCTTCTCCATCACCACATGCTTGCCCGCAAGAAGTGCATCTTTTGCATATGCATAATGAAGGCTGTTAATCACCGGAATATATACCGCATCAATATCCGGATCCTTCAGCAGTTCGTGATAATCACCATAGGCAGTGGGAATACCGAGTGCGGCCGCAGCTTCTTCTGCACGCAGCTGTGTTCTTGAAGCAATCGCGGTAACTTTACCGGTTCCGGTTTCTTCCATCGCACTCGCAAACCGTTTTACCGTAGAAGCGGTGGAAAGAATCCCATAACGAATCTTATCCTGCATAACAGCCCTCCAAAGATCTTCCTACTCATTATAAAAAAGAACATCCGTCTT
>JAEEPV010000279.1 GCA_016284975.1 Solobacterium sp. | reverse complement strand
TGGGCCCGACGGAGAGCGCATCGGCAACCGCTCCTAATGGCGGTGTATCGATCAATATATAATCAAATTCCCTTCGACAAATTGTCATCAATTCTTTGAAGCTTCTTCCTTCCAAAAGATTGATCGGATTTGGAATCAGCACTTCTGTTGGTATAATGTATGCATTTTTGATATTGGTTGCATATACAATGTCATTGATATCTGCTTTCGCGGAAAGACAGTGAACGAGACCCTTGTCACCGCTTTCGAGAGCAAATCCCCACTGTGTTCTCATTTCCGAATTGCGCATGTCGCAGTCAATCACAATCACCCGGTTGCCGGCTTCTGCCATCATTTTCCACAACTGCATCGTAATAAACGATTTTCCTTCGTTCGGTGTACTGGAAGTAATCATGATCGATTTGATATTTTCTCCGGCAAAACCAAGTGAGACTCTCAGCTGGTTCAGAGCCTCTGTCATGTAATACGGAAGTTCCGGGATATTTTCAACCATCAGTTGTTTCATTTTCTATTCCTCTTCTCTTCCTGTTTTCTCTTTTTCTTCTTGGTTTTTTCAATTTCTCTTCCTTTTTTATAGAAGTTGCTAAGATCACCTTCCGGTATCGTTGCCAGCGGCTGAACGCCAAATGCCCGATATACATCATCCGGTGTTACCAGCGTATCGTTGGTAACATATCGGAAAATAACAAATGCACAATACAGGAATGTCAGCAGCATTGCTCCGATCACAGTATTTTTCAGAAAGCTCGGGCTGCTCTTTTGGGTTGGAACGATCGCATTCTCAAAGATGCTTGGTTCCTCACTCTTCATGATCTGCGGCAGATCCTGCTGTCCCTGCAATACCAGCTTATTCGCGATATCTGCAGAAAGCTGTGCAGAAGGTGTGGTAACCGTGACACTTAGAATACGTGTGTCTTTCGGGTTGGAAATTTTCACCATGTTTCGGAGTTCTCCATAGGAGTATTCAAGGCCAAGGCTGTCAATTACCTTTTCCATAAGGGGCCTGCTGGTGAGAAGTTCCTGATAATCGCTTCGCAGACTGCTCGAGATCTGCAGATCGGAAAGATTGACTACAGAATTGCTGGACGAAGAGAGAATGTACATCTTCGCGGTAGCAGTATACAGCGGTGTTACCAGAAAATAGGTATAGGCAAATGCGATCACTGCACCAATAACCGCACAGAAGATGATCATTCCGATTTTTTCCCAGAGCACATAGAACAACTCTACAAGATCGATTTCAATTTCATCATTCTGCGGTGATGGCGCCGGCTTCGGAACGACTGAATGCACGACAGTGACGGGTGGTTCTGCCGGTACGATCTCGTGTTTTTTTTCCTTTGATCTTTCCGCGGCAGCCTTAGCATCACCGGCAGCAGCGGAATCACTCGAATCAGCCGGACTTTCAAAATTCTGTTCGCCGTAACTCTTCTCGTTCTTTTTCTTCGATTTCTTGCTGTATGTCTGTTTCAGATAGTTCTGTTTCTCGTAACTCTGCGGATTATTGCCTGACTGAACATAACTTTGCTGAGCATAGTTTTGCGGATTGTAGTTTTGCCAGCTATAAGCATTCTGGTCATAGTTTTCCGAGACATACGCCTGATTTTTATTCACCTGCTCGTCGTAGTTCTGATTTTCCGGATTCGTATTATCGCTATATGAGGTATCAAAACCATAGCCTTCGTAGTAATAACTATCGTTCAAATCATTGTTTGATCCATTCTTGCGATTATAGTATTTATCTTCCATTCGGTTATTCCTCACTCGCACTGTAGAAAAGTTTCAATGATGTTTCGATCCTGCTGACATCGTCCATACGGAAAGTCTCAAATCCGTTTTCAATCTGGGAAGTTCCGGCGATCTTAATCGAATCAAGCTTTGTGTAGTTCTTACAGACGGAAGTCAGATCTGCAAACGTCTTTGAACCCATATTTGTCACTACATAATCCATCATCTTGTCATAGACTGAAAGGATTTCTTCTTCACTCAGCCCGTCAAACTTCTGAATGAAGGAATTGAGATATACTTCCTGTCGGGCCATTCGCAATTCGTTTCGGTCATCTTCCATGTTCATTCGAGCCCGTACAAACTTCTCGGCATCCGCTCCAGTCATGGTGATTGTTTCCCCCACTTTAAGATCCGGATCAATTTCGAGGAATTCTTCCGTGACGGTGACCTCAACTCCGCCGACCAAATCATTAAGCTCTGAGATGCCGCCCATATTCAATGCATAGTAGCCATCCATCTTACGGTTCAGCAGAATATCTTTAACCGCATTTGCCGTTTTCGTACAGCCGTCTTCCAGACCATAGCTGAATGCATGTGCAAGACATATCTGCATATACTGTGTACCTGCAGATGAGCCATCTGCATTGAGCACTTCAAACATTGCAAGGGTGTTTCGGTC
>JAEEPV010000278.1 GCA_016284975.1 Solobacterium sp. | reverse complement strand
TTTCCGGATTCATCGGATGACCGGACGTCCGAAAGCACCGGATTCCGCCGGATTTGTGCTGCAGACTGCTTCAGCCAGATAAAAACCAGGCGGTCGTTCCGGTACGGATCGGTCTGCCTGGTTTTGATCGTTCAATCGGCAATCAGCCCTGCCCCATGGATTTCATGACGGCTTTGATCTGAGCTTCGCTCGGTTTTCTGCCCATCTGCATGAACATCGCGCGAATCTGCTTTTCTGTGATCGGAGGATTCTCCTTAAGCTGTTTCTCGAAAGCTCTCTTGGTGAAATAAAAGCCAAGAAGCGCACCGACTGCTCCGCCGAGAACAAACCAGAGCAGGGACGACCAGAACTGTGTCATATTTTTTACTCCCTATCTTTTTACTGATGACGTCATTATAGTCAATCCTTTCGTTGAATTCAACGAGCCGGTGCCTGTATAATTCCCCCATGAGTATTTTAAAGCGTATTTTAACGGTGATTGTTCTTCTGCTTGGCTGCACGATCGTTCCTCTGGCAGAAGAGTACGGATACGAAGAGGAGAATCCCCCTTCCGTCACCAGTGACTATATTTATCTCATCGACATTGATAACGGACAGGTACTCTGGTCGATGCGCGGCGAAGATGCCATGTATCCGGCGTCACTGACCAAGATCATGACTGCCGTTCTCGCCATGGAGTCTCTTTCGGATTTTGAGGAAAGGATTCTGATCACGGAAGACATGTGGGCAGGACTGGTCGAGGAAAATGCCTCCGTTGCGGGATTCCGACCCGGGGATGAACCGACGGTACGGGACCTGCTGTACGGTGTGCTGCTGCCAAGCGGTGCGGATGCGGTCAATGCCCTGGCACTCCGGATTTCCGGCAGCGTATCGGCATTTGTCGACGCGATGAACCGGAAAGCTGCAGAACTTGGGATGACATCCACCCATTTCACCAATCCAACCGGCCTGCACAGTGACACACACGTCTCAAGCCCGAAAGACATGGCTGTTCTGATGGAATATGCGCTGCAGTCAGAACCGTTCCGGGAAATGATCGCCAGCCGGACGTATATCAGTTCTCCTATCGCATCCGCCCCGGAGGGACTCGTCCTTCATTCCACCAGCTGGCCGCTGATCAACGATGGGCCGGATACCTTCTCGATCCCCGGCTACCTCGGCGGCAAAACCGGTTTTACCAATCCGGCCGGCAGATGTCTGGCATCCCACGCGGAATTCGGCGGGATGCACCTGGTGCTGATCAGCGGGCATTCCCGGGACTTTGGTCATATTCAGGATGCCGCAACGGTCTATAACTGGTTCAATGACAACTATGCGCGGACGACGTATCTGTCCGAAGGAACCCTTCTGAAAACCATTGCGGTGATCGACTCCTCCAGAAACGCAGCGTTTGACCTTGTTGTACCGGATACCCGTACGATGGATCTGCCGAAAGATGCTGTGATCGAAGTTACGGTCGATGTGCCGGATGAGCTCATCGCCCCCATCACAGAAGGAGACGATATCGGATCGATGCAGGTCACTGCCAACGGAACACGGATTTATGAAACACGCCTGCAGGCACCACAGAGTTTCCGTTACAGCCGTCTGATGCATGCCTATAACGCCGCTGCCGCATTCCATTCCAGCCATCGGATCCTGTTCTGGATTCTCTGCATTCTGGCAGCCTTTGTCCTGTTTGTTCTGATCGCCCGGATTCGCATCCATATCCGCCGGGCAAGGCGGAGAAGACGCAGAAAACGGCGCACTTCCAAACGCTGAGCAGTCAAAAACCAATTCCATTTCTGTCCCTGAATGCATGGCCGTTCGGGGATTTTTAAAGGATGAGCGCACTGCCCATCCTGATTGAATCTGATAATTCGGTTTCGTTATCTGACGATATATCCGGCAACCGGTTCCGTATAGTACGAGGAGCCCTGGTCAATCTTCTGGTACCGGGTTCCGTCATATCCATCCATCACGCCGAGTTCCGCTTTATAAACCTCATTGGTCTCGGTATCCAGATAACGGTCATAGCCCAGTGTGGCATCCGAGTATTCCTGCGACATGATGTCATAGGATTTCTGTCTGGAATTCCAGCCATCCATGATGATATTACTGGTTTCCTCCGTCATGCGGCTGATCGCTCTGGCATTTTCCATCGTGATCTGCTGGGCAGTCATGACCCGCTGAACAAACAGATCAGAGTACTGGATGGAAGAAAGGATCGTTTTTAATAAAGCGGAATACTCGTCCAGAAGCCCATATGGCGCTGTCATCGCAGTCAGACTGTAGATCGTATCAAAGCCGCAGTCAAAGCCCGGATCCATCACCTTAATCAGATCAACGACCGTACCGGAAAACATGCCTTCTGCCTTTTCCTGCGACAGCGTATTCATGTAACTTCCGTGGATCATCTTGTTGTCCAGTGCGACGGAAGACATCTCATTTTGAACATTCATCGATTCGATCACTTCAAAGTTACTGATCTGAGGATATTCAAACCCGGCAAAGGTCGGTTCCCATTCCGCAAGATAACCGCAGTAATCCATGAACTTCTGATAGAACGTTTCAAGTGTAGCCGGTTCAAGAACGATAAATGCGGCCTGTGCTCCATACAGCGGCTGATAGCCGGAGAGCGCATAATAGTTCGTATGAAATTCCTTCGCCTGCTGGTTTTTCAGAAAATAACCGCTTCGCAGCGCCGTAAAGACCTGAAGGTCAGGCCGGGATGGATCATAGGCACGAATCCACGTATAGATCTCATCGCCTCCTACCGTTAATGACCATCCTTCCGGCAGAGAGATCGTAAAGAGTCCTCCGTAATCCTGCTGGGTTAATGTGGCAGAAAGCTTCTGGGCATCCGTCTGTTCGATTTTTACAGACGCTTCTTTTACTGCGACAGCGTCGTTCTGGGATGGTGAACCTCCATTGCCGGTATTGGCGGATTGTGGTGCTTTTGCGCCGCATCCGGCAAGCAGAGCTGCCGCAGACAGGACGCACATCAATTTCTGAAACTTCATCATTCAAAACCTCCGTTGTTGTCAGGTGTTACAGTTATGTCAATTTAAAGAATAGAGCCGGAATGATCGTTTTGTATGGTCAGTATCGGTAACAACCAATCTCAATGTTGTTTCTGCTGGAAAAGCTTCACACGCTCAATTCTTCGCCGCAGGAGCCGGCATAACGCTTCGATCCGTTCACTGGAAATCCCGGTCATGCCCCGGTACAGGGACAGTTTATCCGCAAGCAGCTGTTCGATCCCGTCCAGTGCAGACAGGTCAAACCGGCTGAAATCCCCGATGTGTTCCAGAAGCTCTTCAAATGCGAAATTCCGTCGATCAAGAAAACGGGCTTTTTTCTTATTTTCACAGTATTCCAGATCCGATGTCTTCACAAAGCAGCCCAGCCCGGTACCGGTGTCAAAGATCGGAGCCATCGCGATCCACTCATTCGTATTGGCATCACAGAGGATCCCGAGGTTCTGCGCGTGCCGGTCGGTATTCATCATGAGATAATCCATCAGAAACAGTTCATCCAGACAGCTTTCTGCATTGGTTATTCCGTGCGTTTCCATGACCTGAACAAGCTGTTCATAGGATTCCTTTGCATTTTTTCCAGATGAAAGAATCGCATCCCCTGCGGTCACAAGATCGAGATCCGGATTCAGAAAGTTCTGACAAACGCTGACCAGCTGATTCTCATAAACCGTCACCTCATAGGGAACACTGTACAGCCCGAGTTTCTCCGCGATCACAGAGGCGATCCATTCGTTGATGCATTCCTGCTGATGAAAGCCGGTGCTTCCCTTATACAGGTACAGCTGATCTCCCAAAATCATCCAGGCCTTGCGGTGATACCCGCACAGCGTATTATTTGGCGTGTGTTTTGCGGATTCTTCCGGGGTGAAGCGGTTGGACCGGAACATCGCCGCGCCAAATCCGTTCATATCAAACGGTCGATCGAAAAAATTCATCTCCTTATAGGTTTCCGTGCTGTCAGAATCTGTCAGCCAGTAATTGTCTGAAACCGAAAGTGCGTTTTCTTCTTCCAGCAGTTCCTGTTCATCTTCGATCTCAAGCCGTTTGATCAAGCGGTCAAGATCAACACGGTAATCGGGTATTCCTCTGGCGGTCAGCCAGCGGTTCAGGCTTTGAATATCCACTTTTTTTTCAGAAGAACGCACACCGACGGGAAGATGAGCCGCATTTAAAAGCGTGACTTTCCGAAACCCGTGAACCGCGGAATCGTAATCTCCAATCAGCACAGCAGTGTCTTTATGTTTCAGTATTTTCTCATTTTTACGCCGAAACAGTTTCATGTCGTTCTATACCCTTAACAAAAAAGAGGCCGATCACTCAGCCTCAGATTATTTATAAAGTTTATTGCTTAGTGCTTGCTTGTAAAAAGAATATAACCAGTGCCTGCAATCACGATCAGTGCACCGCCGAGCATAATATAATATGGAGTTTTACTGCTTTCTCCGGTATTCGGAACACCGCTGCGTTTCTGCTTTGTGATTGTAAAGTAGACAGTCTGGGGTTCGGAATTCGTGAAGGTAACTGTAAGTTTATGCTGGCCGGCAGAAAGCGTATCGAGGAAGGCCTGTTTGAGTGTAATAATAACGCTTCCCTTTGTCTTTTGATAATTTGCCGGATCCACCCATACATCATCAACATAAACACCGTTGCAGTCTTCAAAGGTTGTTGAATCATCCGCACGGGTAAAACGGAACGTTGTCTGAGACGCAACACTCGAAGTTGCGCCGGCACCTCCGCCGTTTACGTTATACATGAAGTTCCCGTTCGCATCATAAACATTCCCGGCATCGGTAACAATCATCCCGTTGCCAAGTGATGTAACCCATTGACCATTGACATAGGCACGGCATCCCTTTGCAGCAAGAGAAATATTATCCGTTGCGCATCCGTCATATCCGCCGCCGTTTTTTGTTCCGGTCGGGCTGTCGCCAGCCATAACCGTTATCGGTGCTGCCGCAATCAGCAACGCAATCACTAAACCGAAAAACTTTTTCATAAAATCGCCCTTACTCTTTCTGTAATATAAATAACATATACATTATCACCTAATTGTATTTGCTTTACAAGCAAAATTGAGCATTTATTGAGAAATTTATTGAAAAATCCCCCATAATAGTCGCAAACTATGGCAGAAAGTTGCATTTCAAACTATTTTTTTGCAGTTTCTTATGAAACTTCTCACTTATTATATTCGCCATAACGATAATACTGATTATAGTAAAAATTACCCTTTCGATTAGTATCCGCCCGGTTCAGCACAATGCCAAGCAGCGGCACACCAGAACGTTCCATGAGGTTCACCGAGTTTTCGACTGCCCGTTTGGGAGTATACGCACTTCGGATTACAAG
>JAEEPV010000277.1 GCA_016284975.1 Solobacterium sp. | reverse complement strand
TATATCTGTTATTGAAAAAGGGATTCACAGCTTCATAATTTGTGGTGAATCCCTTTATGCCGTCTGAACAGTAACAGACAGTAAATCCGGCAGAACACTATGGCGTTTTTTTTGCAGGACAGATCTTCTATAAAAGAAGTATCAAAAACGCAGAAAGGAAGAAGATCATGACAACACTGGCAGAAATTAACCGTATCAGTTCCAGAGGATTAACCGCAGTACTGAATGGCGAAAAGCTGTATTCCGACTGGACAAAGGAAGAGATGATCGAAGAAGTGCTTCATATCAAGGCCAGAAATCAGCCCTGCCCGAATATCGATTATGACCGGCTGGAAAAAATACCGGAACCGATCCTGAGAAGTGTACTGCTGAAGAAAAGCAGCTGGCACCATGTGAACTGCAGACCGGAATGGTTTTATACCGTTGATGAGCAGTGGGTGCGTACCATGAAGAACATCGATATTCACTACATGGAAAATGATGCGGCCTGGTTCGAAGAGATCGAAAACAAACCAAGGCTTGCAGAGTTTCGTCTGTATACCTGGAAAGTATCACGCAGCGGTCATCAGTACTGCAAATGTCTGATCCGAACCGGTATCTGTTATAGTGGGATCGCTTACTTTGAAAGCGGCTATCGGCAGGCGATTCTGAAAGACCGCTGTGAGCTGGTTACTGTACATACCAAAACACCGAAACATCTGAAGCCCCTGTATGAATCAATCCGTAAAAAGATGAGAAGCTTTCAGGTGTACTGCTAGGAAGACACACACCAGGGGATCATTAAAATCAGAAAGAAATTCTTGAACAAAACAACGAAGGTTATAAAATAAACTTCGGAATAAATAACAAAGGGGAAGACATTTATGAACAAAACGGACGAACCGCAGAAGTACATTATCGACTTGCTTAATATAGAGCCGGAGTACATGAAAAAATTAGAAGAGAATTTAAACGAAGAAGTCATAGATCTGACATTGAAAGCTGCCGCAAAGCGGAAAGAAGTGGAGTCTATTCAGGATCCGGAAGAAAAGGCCAAGGCTATGGAGGAAGCAGAGAAACTGGACCGGGAAGTTATGGACAGTGTTGTCTGTATGGGTCTTTCAAAACATCCGGAGAAGCTGAACTGAAGATCTGACCACCGATAAACAGAAATCTGTTTCTGGTGAACCGGTATTACCTGTCACACATGTCTGCACGCGTGCATTCATGTGTTTTTTTATGGAACGGGAAAAAAGCGGCCATATGCGTGATACAGCCGCCGATCAGATTATTTCGGGTTTTTCTTCGTCTTGGCATTAGACCGTTCGTCTTTGTCATAGAGCCCTTTTCGAAAGCGCCAGAAACTGTTTACCAGACTGTGATAACCAAGCTCCTGTATGGCTTTATAGCGCAGCTGATAGGCTTTTTTGGAATAGTTTCCGGCTGCGATATATCGCATGCACTGGATGGAATAATCATCGATCTCCGCAAGCCGGTCATCTTCTGTCAGTAACGGGAAATACCAGCGGGCCCAGGTAATTTCTCCGTGAACGGGGTTGTCATAGAACTTCCGGTTCAGATACTTTACAAAGGCTTTTACAGCCTTGATATCTTCCACGCTTTTCCGCAGCTTCCACCGGTACAGGCTCCGTGCTTTCCGGTGCAGTTTTCCTTTGATCTTGTCGACGGAGATCCTTGCAAGATTTACGGACCAGTCATGGAATTCAAACCCGAGGAATTCAATGATTTCCCCCGGTACCGTACGGATCACCTTGCGCTCGTTGATCTCCAGACCTTCCCGGTCAAGGAAAGAGTGAATAACGGTTTCAAGTTCTTTGATTTCTTCTTCCGTTTTGGCAAAGACGATCACATCATCGGAATAACGGATATATGGAACCGAATGTTCCGCAAACCAGCGGTCCATACAGCTGAGATAGAGATTGGCAAAGAATCCGGATAACGGCATACCTGCCATGACACCTTTGCGCCATTCAACTGTCTCACCATTACGGATCACATACGGGTCCAGCAGTACATTTTCAAACAGACGGAGAAACATCGGTTCTTCCGGCAGGGCTTCTTTCAGTAAGGTAATCATCTTGTGGGGATTGATGGAATTGAAGTAATCATGGATATCGACTTTATAGGAATAGGTATTGCGGAAATTAACCCGGCGCCGGATATAGTTAATGCCCTTCTTGACCCCGCGATTATAACGGAAG
>JAEEPV010000276.1 GCA_016284975.1 Solobacterium sp. | reverse complement strand
CTGGAGAAATTACGGTAAGCAGGGAAGAAGAAATTCGGAAAATGAAGGAACAGCATCATTGCCGTACCATCCAGCAGAACCAGAAAGATGGCAATCACAAGATGCATCCAGTCGTTCTTTTTCATCTTTCATCATTGTAGGGCATGAAGCAGAAAATATGAAAAAGAGATGTGCTCCTTACACATCTCTTTAAATTCATAAAAAAGTGTGGTTTTATCGTATAAAAAACCCGCAGGGCTACTGCGGGGAGTTGGTATATATTCACACGCTTGTTTCCAAGCGAGATTGGCGATATATTACACATCTGACTGTGTCAGATGAGGCTTGCGTCATCGTATGATGAATGAAACCTCGATGATAATAGCGTTGCGCGGAAGATCCGTCAAGAGAAAAAAACAAATAAATGAGATCGATTCGCAATGTAAGCGTTACCGGATGGAAAAAACGGGAGCTGCTTTGAATCCGGGAGCATATGCGGCAGTAAATCAGAGATGATATTGTATTGAAGGGGGTATTAACAATGGAAAAATGGAAAGCATTTCTGGAACGAAAGAATATTGTATTTTCCGCGAAACGATATGGTATTGAAGCGTTAGGTGCGATGGCGCAGGGTCTGTTCTGTTCGCTTCTGATCGGTACGATCCTGAAGACGCTCGGACAGCAGATCGGATGGGCAATGCTTGTGGATATTGGTACTTATGCGATGAGTGTTTCCGGTCCGGCCATGGCAGTGGCAATCGGTTATGCCCTGAAAGCAGATCCGATGGTTCTGTTTTCACTGGCCGCAGTCGGATGGGCAGCGAATGCGGAAGGCGGCGCAGGCGGGCCGCTTGCGGTACTGGTGATTGCGATTGTTGCCTGTGAATGCGGAAAGATGGTTTCGAAAGAAACAAAAATCGATATCCTTGTGACTCCGGCAGTTACGGTTTTTGTCGGTGTGGCACTTGCGAAATGGATCGCTCCGCCGATCGGTACGGCAGCTGCTTCCTTTGGTATTCTGATTGATCAGGCAACGAAACTGCAGCCATTCTGGATGGGAATTGCAGTATCCGTCCTGGTTGGAATTGCACTGACACTTCCGATCTCTTCTGCGGCAATCTGTTCCGTACTGGCTTTGACCGGTCTTGCGGGCGGAGCGGCAGTCGCGGGATGCTGCGCACAGATGGTCGGCTTTGCGGTCATGTCATATAAAGAAAACGGCGTCGGTGGTCTGATCAGTCAGGGACTGGGAACTTCGATGCTGCAGATGCCGAATATCGTGAAAAATCCGCGGGTGTGGATCGCACCGATCGTCACTTCTGCTATTACAGGACCGATCGCAACCTGTCTGTTTCATCTGGAAATGAATGGTGCGCCAATCAACTCCGGTATGGGTACCTGCGGACTGTGCGGGCAGATCGGTGTATGGACCGGATGGCTTGCGCCCAGTGAAGCAGCAGTTTCACGTGGTGCTGTGGCAATCACACCAGGTGTGATGGACTGGACGGGTCTGATCCTGATCTCGTTTGTACTTCCGGCTGTTATTGCACCGCTGATCTGTTATGTCTGCCGGAAACTGAACTGGGTTCATGAAGGCGATCTGAAGCTGTAAGTAAATATAAATTTAGATAAAGGGCTGTAAAAAACTTCCAACATAGTATAGCCGGAAGTTCCTACAGCCCTTTTTGTACATCTATGAGCGGAAAACGAAAGCCGGTTCAGGAGGCTGTATCAAGGTCACACCACGAATTGACCATCTTTCCCTGGCGAATCCTGCCTTCCCGGATATATCCGCATTTTTCCATCATCTGCCAGGAAGCAGCATTGCGTATGTCCACTTCTGCCTGAAGCCGTTTCAGCTCGGTATGCGTGAAACAAAAACGGGTAATCGCCAGAAGACTTTCCTTTCCATAGCCATTGGATTGATATGGTCTTCTGATTCGTATCGCCACATTGGCCATACGGTTATTCTGAATCTGAAAAACGTAAACGTCTCCAACGACATGGTCATTCTCTTTCGTTGCGATGCCAAGATGAAAGCTTCTGACCGGCCGCTCCTGTTTTTCAAACAGCAGTTTCGGATCTTTTTCTGCCCTGGAAGGACCTTTTCTCCAATAGGTGTATAATTCACTGTCGCTCAGCCATTGGGTCAAGGCTGGGATATCTGAAGAGGACATCGGTCTCAGAATCAGTCGTTCGGTTTTAATTACTGGTTTTTCATAAATATAATCAGAGATTGCCATGTGAAGGTTCCTTCCTTTCTGCCTCATTCTACAAAGTGTAAAAAACACTTCAAGTGCTTCCGGTCTGTGACAATTCCCTTTTCTTTCGTTACACTTTATTTAATAAGCTTCATAAAAGTATGACTGCGGATGAGCCGCAGGTTTTTTACAGAACTGCTGAAACAAATGAAACAGGCACGACGTACAGCCATCTGGATCCCGAATCTGTCTCTAAACAGCGGCGGGGCAGAAATCTATTTGTTAAATCTTGCCGGTATTCTTCAGGAAGAAGGTGAGGTTTTTATACTGACTGATAAACGGGAAAAAGCAGAGGAAACCGTAAGGCATGCATTTATGAAATATGAAATGCCGGAGTTTCCGGTTCGCTATGTGGAAGATCCGGAAATTACCGATCGCAGTAAGTTTGCAGAACAGCTGCTGAACCGTGAAACCTGCCAGCATCAATCCATTGAACCGGTATTAAAAGACCTCGGCATCGATCTGTTTATCAACGGAACATACGGGAATCTCTGCGGGTTTAAGGGAATCCGGAACTGGCATATTGTTCATTTTCCGGTTAAGCCGTTCGAAGATGACCGGTTTCGAACGCATATACAGGAGTATCTGGATTCCTATGATCACTTCTTCTGCAATTCGGAATTTACGAGGGACTGGTTTGAACGTTACTACAGTCGAAAAGCGGAAGTGATGTATCCTCCAATCAGTCTTGAGCCAATCGAATTATCCGATATAGCGAAAAAAGAAAACATGATCATGACCTCCGGCCGAATCGTTCCGGCAAAGAAACTGTTGGAGATGGTACACGCTTTTCAAAAACTGTATGAACGGGGTATTACGGACTACCGGTTTATGATCACCGGACTGACGGGTGAGAAATGGAATGACTATCTGGAACAGCTCAAGACAGAATCAAGCGGGCTTCCGATCGATCTCGTTACAGATCTTCCGCGGAATGAACTGATCGAATACTACCGGAAAGCAAAATATTACTGGCACGCAATGGGACTTGGTGTTTCTCAGGAGAACCCGCTAAAAATGGAACACTTCGGCATGACTACCGCGGAAGCAATGACATGCGGATGTGTTCCGATTGTTATCGATCAGGGAGGACAGAAAGAAATCGTCTCTGCAGGCATGGGCATTCGCTTTTCGTCGGAAGAAGAACTTGTTGATGCGACGATTGCTTTAATCCTTGATCCGCAGCGGACCGAAGAGCTTGCATGTGCAGCAGTTCAAAGCACCCGGCGGTTCAGTCTGGAGCGATTGCGTGCACAGGTTCTCCACGCATTACAGAATCAGGAAGAACTGCTGGCAGAAAGGAGCGAACTGAATTAATCCTTCACAAATGCGTATTCTGTTTTTGACATCGATGAAACCCTGCTGTCACATAAGACATTTAAGGTCCTGTGTTCCTGTGCAGCGGCCGCTTTGAGAAAGGGCTGAAGGAATACTATGATCCGGATCTGTTTGACGGCCTTGTTGCAAGCTCCGGTTTTTTTGATTTGGATTAATCGTCCTGATTATTGAAGCGTTTAAGAAAGAAGCTGAAGCGAGATGTTACGATGTGACCTTCATTAATCAGAAAACAGATCCGGATGATTTCTCCTATCTTGAACACTGCACAGACGGGAACGTCTCCGGACTGTGCATCATCTGTGCAGATTACGACTCTCCCAGAATCCGTTCTCTGATCGGCAGTGACATTCTCTGTGTTACCGTCGACCATATGTTCCGCCGCATCCCGGCTGTTCTTTCCGACAATGAAACCGATGTTCGCAAACTCGTTGAATATGCCATTCAAAAAGGTCACCGCAGGATTGCCTATATCTACGGGCAGAATAATTCCCTTGTGACATGCACCAGAATCTGTCAGTTTAGCAGCGTCATGGATTTTTATCATCTGCCGGTCCCTCCTGAATACATTAAGGAAGGCGTGTACAACGACATCCAGCTGACCCGTTCGCTCGTGCTGGATCTGCTGGCACTGCCAGACCGTCCGATCTGCATACTTCTGCCGGATGACTTTGCCTATCTCGGTGCCCAGGAAGCAGCGATGCAGCTTGGTCTTAGTATTCCAGGAGATATTCCCTTTGGCGGATATGATGGAATTCCTCTGACACAGGCACTGGAGCCGCGTCTTACGACAATCCGACAAAGCACAGATCAGATGGGCGCCACTGCTGCCCAGCGTATGAACCTGATTGAACATCCGATTCCTATGGATAAACGGCCGGTTATTTTCCCGGTTGAACTGATCGAAGGAGAAACGATTGGTTCCGTTGTCGGTTAACCTTTCGCCTGTTCTCCGTTACCAACAGAAAACCTGCATCCTGCGGTGCTGTCCTCGCATGATACAGGTTTGTTTTTTAATAGAGAAGCTCAATTTTCTGTTTCCTGCAGTACGTTTCCCATTTCTCTCCCGGTTCCTGATCCGTCACCAGAATATCCACTTCAGATAATTCCATGGACTGGTAGAAGAAATGCGTATCGAACTTTGTATGATCCACTAACAGAACCAGTTTTTCACAGTTCTTTCGGAATGCCAGTTCGAGAAACAGTTCCGTATCACGGTTCACGGTGAGACCGTGTTCCATATCGACACCGTCACAGCAGATAAAGCCATACTTTGCGAATCGTTTCGAAACCGACTCCACAACATCCGGACCGTAGATTCCATCATCTTCATAGGTATAATGCCCGGCCGGAATATACACATTTGCATTTGGATACTGACCGATTACCTGCGCCATGGTCATTCCGTTTGTCAGTACCTGCATGTGCAGATCCGGACTCAGCTGACGGACCATCGCAAGGGTTGTGCTGCTGGAGGAAATGAATAAGGTATCTCCGTTTTCGATCAGACCGGCTGCGATATTTCCGATGATCTGTTTTTCCTCATAGTTGTTTTTTTCACGCAGAATAAATGGCGCGACCTGTGTGCCTGCCTGGTTGTAAGAAGCACCTCCATGCGTTCTGGTTAACGCCCCTTCCTGTTCCAGTGCCGCAAGATCTCTGCGTACGGTCGGAAGACTGACAAACAGTTCTGCAGAAAGCTCCTCCACGGTTACATAGCGTTTCCGTTCCAGCAAAGCCAGAATCTGTTGTTTACGTTCTCCCGGTACCATCATTCCATTCCTTTCAGATTCGTTCTTCCTGTGTGCATTCCGATAATGCCGGCAGTACAAAGGGACGTATCGTATTCCGCATTTCCTGCAGAAATCCATTTGTGCCGGAGACGGATTCCTGACCGGTTCTGCCAAGCACTTCCATGATCATCGGAAGATTCATTCCGCACAGGTATTCTGTACGGTCAGATAATCCCATCGTGCTGATGACATAGGAGGCGTAGGTGAGCGGACTTCCGCCCATCAGATCCGCCAATACAGTCAGGGTGTCTTCTTCTGTGACAGAAGATAATACCTGTCGCACCTGCAGCACATAGGTATCCGGACTCATGTCCTCTTCCATACATGCATGCAGAAGATCTTTCCGGTCCCCCAGAAAGAATACCTTCAGGGTTTCATGCATTGACGCTGCCACCGTTCCATGGCTTACTAACAGGACATAGTTCATAGGATACCTCCGCTGTTTGTTACAGCTGAAGCATAGAATATGATTGATTCAATCACAATAGGTGGCGGCAATTTTGATATTCGATCACAGACAGACGATTTTCTGATCGCAACCAATCATACAATTCTATCATAACGGAAGATTTCCGGACTGAAAACCGTTTCTGACGATCTGCTGCACTTCAGCCTTTCCGGTCTCGTATATAATGAATTCAGAGAATAACCGGCTATCCGGAACTATCGCAGCTGTTCTCTTTTGTCATTCTGATACGGGGGATTCGCATAGCATTTGGATTAATCGTCCCTCAAAAAGAAGAGCTGTGAAGAGCACAGCTCAGACTCCGGATTTTCCATAGTTGGACAGGTATCGTGCACTTGGATCGCTGACTCTGCATCCGTCCCAGCTCTGGTTTGGCAGCCAAAAGTCGATAATCATGTCTGCCATGCCGGGATAATAATGCTCAAAGATCTGCCGGTACAGAAGACTTTCCTTTGTGTACGGCGGCTTGTAATCATACGTGGAATACAGCACTTCTGCTTCTTCATCGGTATACAGTTCTTCTGCGTAGGCTTTAATGTCTTCGACCAGAGAATGACCGACGGCATCCGAGAATGCGGCCTTGTCTCTCAGACGAATTGATTCCGGGAGAATGTTTTCGTCGGCAAAAGCAGTCCGCAGCAGATATTTCCCCATTCCATAAGTATTCATCTTCATCGCAGGATCAATTGCCATGACATAGCGTACAAACGCAAGATCACCGAAGGGAACACGGCTTTCCAGCGAGTTGGAAGAAATACAGCGGTCTGCCCGCAGGACATCATACATATGGATCTCATGGATCCGCTTTTCCGCTTCTTTCTGGAAACTGGCCGGATCCGGCGCAAAATCCGTGTATTTGTATCCGAACAGTTCATCACTGATCTCACCGGTAAACAGCACACGGATATCCGTATTCTCGTGAATGTACCTGCAGAGAAGATACATTCCGAGAGAAGCACGGATCGTCGTGATATCCCAGGTTGCCAATGCCTTGATGACATCAGGAAGTGCTTCCAGCACATCCTCTCTGCTGATCATCACTTCGGTGTGATCGGAACCGATGAATTCCGCGACTTCTCTTGCATACTTGAGATCGATCGCATCCTTTTCCATTCCGATCGCAAATGTTCGGATCGGTTTATCGGAATACCTTTGTGCAATCGCACAGACAAGCGAACTGTCGAGGCCTCCGCTCAGCAGGTATCCGACCGGAACATCCGAATCCATCCGCTTTTTGACTCCCTCGACCAGCAGATCACGGATCTTTCCGGTAATGGTATCGAGATCTCCTTTGAAATACGGCAGACGTGCTTTTTCAATGGTTTCATATGCATGGAATTTCCCGTCGAGATAATAGGTCCCCGGAGGGAAGGGCTTGATATGGTCCGCAATCGGCATCAGGGAAGCCGGTGTGCTTCCAAAGCAGATCTCATTATGTTTTGTGAATCCGTAAAACATCGGACGGATGCCGATGGGGTCTCTTGCGGCAATATACGTATCCTTTTCCGCATCATAAATGACACAGACAAACTCTGCGTCCAGCATCGAGAACATATCCGTACCGTATTTCTCATACATCGGCAGAATCAGCTCGCAATCACTTCCGGACGACAGATCATATTCCGGAAGAAGTGTTTCTTTCATTGTCCGGAATCCGTACAGCTCGCCGTTACAGACCGCAAGATTACCGTTTCGCTCAAATGGCTGCATTCCTCCTGAATTCAAACCCATGATGGCGAGGCGCCGAAACCCCATCAGCCCCTGACCGGCATTCCGGATACGCCAGTCATCGGGACCGCGATCTTTCAATGTTTCCAGTCCTTTTTCAAACGCTTCGAGTTCCGTTTCCGGACCGCAGCTTACCAGTATTCCGCACATACATCTACCTCTTCTGTTTCCTTAGAGCAGATTGGTATAGCCCATGAGCCATCGGTCTGCTTCCTTTGCACACTGCATTCCTTCGCGGATCGCCCAGACAACAAGTGACTGCCCGCGATGCATGTCACCTGCAGTAAAGATTCCTTCCACATTTGTGGCATAGCTTCCCTGTTTCGTCTCGATGGTATTCCGCGGTGTCAGCGCGATTCCCACAGAAGATGGAAGTTCGGTTTCACATCCGGTAAAACCGGCCGCAATGATCAGCAGGGAACAGGGAATCGTTTCCCGCTGCTCACTGACCTGAAGGCTGCCATTTTCAAATGTGACATCGGCGATCTCCACTTCTTTCAGCACACCGTCTTCGCTGTGCAGTGCAGTGATGGTCTTTGCAAAAAGACGGGGATCTTTGCCATAGTATTCGATTGCCTCCAGCTGACCGTAGTCCGTTTTCAGAACTTTCGGCCATTGCGGCCAGGGATTATTCGGCTGTCGCTCTTCGGGCGGTTTGGGCATCATTTCGATCTGGGTGACGGAAGAAGCCTTCTGGCGGATACAGGAAGCCAGACAGTCGTTTCCGGTATCACCACCGCCCAGGATTACGACATCTTTTCCTTCTGCGACTGTGGAGCCGTCAAGAAACATACGCAGAAACGTTACCGCCTGCAGGATGCCTTCGGTCGTCTCAATTCCTTCCAGATCCGGTATCCTTGCCTTTTTTGCGCCGCATGCAAGAATGACTGCGTCGTATTCCTGTTTCAGCTCTTCCAGCGAAAGATCCGTTCCGATCGCTGTGTCGGTTTTAAATTCAACACCCTCTTCCTCCATCAGTTTTTTCCGGCGCAAGACAATGCTTTTGTCCAGCTTCATATTCGGAATTCCGAACATGAGCAGACCGCCAATCTCCCGGTCCCGTTCAAAGACAGTAACGGAATGACCGCGCTTGTTCAGCCGGTCCGCCGCCGCAAGACCCGAAGGCCCGCTGCCGACGACTGCCACTTTTTTTCCAGAACGAACTGCAGGTATCTGCGGTTCCATCAGGCCGTTGGCATATCCGTATTCAATCAGATAGAACTCGTTGTTCTGAATGGTGACAGGTTCTCCGTCGATTCCGTTGATACACGCCTTTTCACACAGGGCCGGACAGACTCTGCCGGTGAATTCCGGGAAGGGATTCATCCGCAGAAGCCGCTTCAGTCCATGCGCGTCGATTCCCCGATAGATGGCGTCGTTCCACTCCGGGATGAGATTGTAAAGCGGACATCCGGTCGTCATTCGCTCCAGCGTGATGGCAGACTGACAATAGGGCACGCCGCAGTTCATACAGCGGGCTGCCTGCTGCCGACGGTCTTCTTCTTTCAGCGGAACGTGGATCTCCTGATGATCCTGGATCCGTTTGCGGATCGGGCGAACCGTATCCGCTTTTCTGCGATACTGCAGAAATCCGTTAGGCTTTCCCATCATGAACCTCCTTGTTCTCTGGAAAACTCCAGAAACGCTTCCATCTCAGCATCTTTTCCGGAAATTCCCTGTTCTTCAAAGCGGGAAATCCGTTCCAGAATATTCTGATAAGGCGCCGGAATGATCTTCTTGAAATGCGGAAACCAGTTCTCCGGGTCGTCCAGAATCTGTTTCGCAAGCGGAGACCGGGTTTCTTTCAGGTAGTCCTCCAGGATCTCGGTCAGATACCGGATATCGTATTTCTCTTTTACTTCCTTCAGCAGAAGGGATTCTTTGCTGAGGTTCCGGTAGAGCACGTGGTCTTCATCCAGAACGTAGGCGATTCCGCCGCTCATTCCGGCTGCGAAGTTCTTCCCGGTCTTGCCGAGAATGACTGCTGTTCCGCCGGTCATATATTCCAGACCATGATCCCCGCATCCCTCACATACAGCTAATGCGCCGCTGTTGCGAACACAGAACCGCTCACCGACTTCGCCGGCGAAGTATGCCTTGCCGGATGTTGCGCCATAAAGCAGAACATTCCCTGCGATGATATTGTTCCGCCAGGAATACGGTGCGTTATCCG
Source organism: Solobacterium sp. (assembly GCA_016284975.1). Classification (GTDB taxonomy): domain Bacteria; phylum Bacillota_I; class Bacilli_A; order Erysipelotrichales; family Erysipelotrichaceae; genus Bulleidia. The sequence continues at coordinate 3,111 of JAEEPV010000276.1, read as the reverse complement.
GCGGAGTAATGATGATTTTTCCGCCTGAGAGTCCTTTTCCGGCGTAATCATTCGTGTCACCATACAGCCTCAGGGTAAGTCCTTTCGGGATAAATGCGCCGAAGGACTGCCCTCCGCTGCCGTCTGCGATGACAGTATAGGAATCATCGGAGAGAGTGGATCCGTATTTCCGTGTGATCCGCGATCCCAGCAGGGTGCCGGCGGTACGGTTCATCGTCTTGAGGTGCACACGGGTCTGATGTTTTCTGCGGTTGTCCCTGCAGGATTCAAACCACGGAATCAGCACCGCGGAATCAAGCGATTCCCGGAGCTTGAAATCAAAAACTTCCGAAGGTTCGAAATGTTTCGTGCCGGCAAACCGGGTGAGAAGGGAGAGGTCGTATTCTTCACAGCCGTCCTTTACCTTCAGGCATTCGGAATGTCCGATCATCTCATTGATCGAATGGAATCCGAGCTCTGCCATAATGGTTCGTACTTCTTCTGCGATAAACAGCATGTAGTTCATGACATGTTCCGGTTTTCCCCGGAATCGCCTGCGCAGTTCTTCATTCTGTGTGGCGATGCCGAACGGGCACGTGTCTTTGGAACAGACGCGCATCATCATACAGCCAAGTGATACAAGAACGCCGGTTGCGAATGCGAACTCTTCCGCACCAAGCAGACAGGCCGCAACGACATCTCTGCCGCTCATGAGCTTGCCATCTGTCTGCAGGATGACTTTTTCACGCAGACCGTTCTCGATCAGGGCACGGTGAGCCTGTGCGATACCAAGCTCCCAGGGCAGTCCCGCATGATGAATGGAACTGTAAGGGGCAGCGCCGGTACCGCCGTCATTGCCGGAGATCAGAATCACCTGAGCGCCAGCCTTCGCAACACCGCAGGCAATCGTGCCGACTCCGTTTTCACTGACGAGCTTGACGGAGATGCGAGCGTCTTCATTGGCATTTTTCAGATCAAAGATCAGCTGTGCGAGATCTTCGATCGAATAGATATCGTGATGGGGCGGCGGGGAGATCAGTGAGACTCCGGGCGTACAGAATCTGGTTTCCGCAACCCACGGATAAACCTTTGTTCCGGGCAGGTGTCCGCCTTCTCCCGGCTTGGCACCCTGTGCCATCTTGATCTGAATCTCCGAAGCACTGGAAAGATATGCACTGGTAACGCCGAAACGTCCGGAGGCAACCTGCTTGATCGCGGAATTACGGATCGTTCCAAATCGGGCGGGATCTTCTCCGCCTTCTCCCGTATTGGAACGCGCATGAAGTGTGTTCATCGCAATCGCGATTGTTTCATGTGCTTCTTTGGAGAGTGAACCGAACGACATCGCACCGCTGCTGAAACGTTTTACGATTTCTTCTGCCGGTTCTGTTTCGGAAATATCAATTGGTTCCCGGTCGGAAGCGAATGTAAACAGATCTCTCAGCCGGTGCGGCTGCATCCCCTCAAGCAGTGCGGTATATTCTTTAAAGCGCTCATAGGAACCTTCCCGTACCGCACGCTGCAGGGCAACGATCGTCTCGGGAGAATAGAGGTGGTCATGTGCGGTCGCATTGGAGCGCAGACTGTGATAACCGACGCTGTCCAGCGTCGTATCCACGGAAAGCCCCAGCGGGTCGAACGCATGTTCATGACGGTAATTGATATCCTGCTCGATCTGCGGGATCCCGATCCGCCCGGCATTGCAGATAACACCGGTAAAGTAGGTGTCGATAAATTCCTGTGTTAATCCAAGTGCCTCAAAGATTCTTGCGGACTGATAGGACTGGATCGAGGATACACCCATCTTGGCAGCGGTCTTGACGATGCCGCCCAGGATCGCGCTGTTATAGTCATCGATCGCTGTGTGATAATCCTTGTCGAGAATGCCCAGGTCGATCAGCTCGACGATGCATTCCTGCGCAAGATAAGGGTGGATTGCCTTGGCGCCAAAGCCAAGCAGTGCAGCACAGTGATGAACCGTGCGCGGTTCACCGCTCTCTACGATCAGGGAAAGCTGCGTGCTCTTTTTTGTGAGTACCATATGCTGTTCCACAGCCGATACCGCAAGCAGACTTGGAATTGCGACGTGGTTTTCATCGACGCCGCGATCACTCAGAACGAGGATGTTCGCACCTTCCCGATAAGCGGTATCACAGCTGATGCACAGCTGTTCGATCGCTTTCTTCAAAGAAGTATTCCGGTAATACAGCATTTTTATCGTCCGGCATTTAAGGTGCTCGTCATCCAGTGCCTTGATTTTCATCATGTCCGTTCCGGTCAGGATCGGATTGGTGATTTCAAGCACCGTACAGTTGGTGCTTTTGTGTTCCAGCAGGTTTCCCTGGGAACCAAGGTATACCGTGGTATCGATGACGACTTTTTCACGGATCGAATCGATCGGCGGATTGGTGACCTGTGCAAAGCGCTGGTAGAAACAGCTGAACAGGTTTTCGTGTTTATCCGAGAACATGGCCAGCGGAATATCATGACCCATGGAGGCGGTAGGTTCGACACCGTTGATTGCCATCGGAAGCAGAATATCCTTTACATCCTCATAGGAATAACCAAAGACTTTATACAGCTTGTCGCGGATCTCCTGGGGATAAAAGGGAAGTTTATGATTTGGAATCTTCAGTTCGCTGAGACGGCGCAGATGCAGGTTCAGCCATTCGCCGTACGGATACGCACTGATATATTGTTCTTTGCATTCTTCATCGTGGAAGATCTTTCCCTTGACCGTATCCGCAAGCAGGATCTTACCCGGCATCAGACGGGACTTCTGAACGATGTGTTCTTCCGGAATATCCAGTACACCGACTTCCGAAGAAAGAATGAGCTTTCCCTGATCGGTCACATAGTAACGGGAAGGGCGAAGGCCGTTGCGGTCCAGACAGGCGCCAACGACATCGCCGTCGGTAAACAGAATCGCTGCCGGTCCATCCCACGGCTCCATCATGGTTGCGTAGTAATGATAGAAATCTTTCTTTTCCTGACGCATCGCATCATTATGTTTCCAGGGTTCCGGAATCATGACCATCAATGCCAGCGGCAGATCCATTCCGCACATATACATGAATTCCAGAGTGTTATCGACCATCGCGGAATCGGATCCGCGGTCACTGATCACCGGAT
>JAEEPV010000275.1 GCA_016284975.1 Solobacterium sp. | reverse complement strand
TGATATTCGGTGAAACCATCAGTGTTCCGACCGGTGAATATGAAATTGAGGAATATATCCATGGGCCAAACATTCAGATGACTCCCAGATACACCGTTTTCCTGATTGATGGAGGCATCGGCAGTGACCGCATCCGGAAGATCTTTGAAGGAACCTCCATTGTTACATCGAATTCCTTCTTGATCACAACCAATGACAGCCTTACCGGTGAACGAATCTTCAATGTTCATTGTGATGTACCGGAAGAAATAACACCGCTCTGTATACTTCCATTCTTCCAACTGACCGCCTGGCAGATCACAGAAGATCTTGGCCGCTGGGTAAAGCATCCCCTTCAGAGTAAGATGGAGAAATTTGTTTCTTCCAAATCCGAGAATTATACCAACAGTCCCTTCAGCGAAGATACACCAGGCCGCGCCTGATACAAAAGACACGGAAACTTGCAACTGTTTAATTTAACCGTTGCCATATTCTTTGGAATCGCCGCAGCGGATTTGATTCTCGGATGCAGATTTCATCTTGGTGATGCGCTGAAAGAAGGGCTGGGCGTCATTACCGAACTTCTTCTTCTCATGACCGGATTCATGGCACTCTCTCCGTGGATCGCATGTCATATCGGACCTGCAATCAGTCCGTTCCTGATCCGAATCGGCTGTGACCCATCTCTGTTTGCAGGAATACTTTTCAGTTGTGATGCAGGGGGTGCATTTCTTGCACAGGAAATTGGCATTGATTCCGATGCCATGATTTACAACGGTCTGATCGTGGCTTCCTTCTTTGGAACCGCACTGACGGGTGCTGTGCCTCTTTCGCTCACAAATACACAGGGAGACAAACGGAAAGCAGCCGTTAAAGGGCTAACTGTCGCGTTCATTTTTCTTCCTTTTGCCTGTATTCTGACCGGACTGTTCTGTGGTATGCCACTTCTCATGATGGTTCGGAATACATGGCCGATTGCGCTGCTTTCCATTGTTCTCCTGATTGGTCTGATGTATTTCCAGAATCTGATGGTTAAGTTTTTCAGTATTCTGGCATTCCTTGTCAAAACAACAGCTTATGCGGGATTTACGATTGCTGTATGGCAGGATGCCGGCGGTATCGTTCTCCTTGAAGGACTTACCCCGCTGGATGAAATCTATCCTGTGATCGTGCGTATCGGAGTATTTCTCGGAGGAATACTTCCGATATTCTCTCTGATACAGCGGGCATTGCGGCATCCGCTGATCCGTCTCTCAAAACGTTTGAAACTGACTACAGAAAGCATTTCTTATCTGTTTCTTTCAACTTCAAATGACATTCCAACACTGATGAATCTCAGTCGGCTGGATCTCACGGGAATCACCATCAATGTCGCATATCTGATGATGGCCGCATATACGGTAGGAGACTTTCTCGCCTTCACGATGCAGTTTCGCCCTTCGCTTGCCTTTCCGATGATGTTCGGACGTCTGACTAGCGGAGTGTTGCTTCTGATAATTTGTATTTCCAAACCGATCAGAGATCTCTGATTAATGTATTAAACCCCTTTTCTGAAAAAACGGGCTGTTTCCAGTCCGCTTTTTCATTCATTCCACAGTTACCGATTTTGCAAGATTTCTCGGCTTATCAATATCACAGCCTTTTTCTTTTGCCGCATAATAGGCAATCAGCTGTGTCAGAACCGCGACAGGAATCACTCTCAGCTGCGGTTCCATATCAGGGATGCGAATCACATATTTAAACTCTTTAGCCTCCATATCCTGATCGGTAATCAGAATTACCCTGGCACCGCGGGCAACGGTTTCCTTGATGTTGGAAATCGTCTTCGAAGCGATTTCCGGCTGGGTTGCCAGCGCAATGACCACCGTGTTCTTCTCGATCAGTGCGATCGGTCCATGTTTCAGCTCACCGGCATAATATGCATCGGCGTGTACATATGATACTTCTTTCAGTTTCAATGCACCTTCCAGCGCACTCGGATAATCCAGCTGGCGCCCGATAAAGTATGCATCGTGTTCATCCTTCAGCATACCAGCGTATTTTTTGACGGTTTTATCATTGGCAAGTGTCTCTTCAACCAGTTCCGGAAGCCGTTTCAGATCTTTGATCAGCTTACCGATTCCTTTCACCCGGATTCCGTACAGCTGTGCAAGCTTCAGAATCAGTACATGAAGCAGAACCAGCTGTGTGGTATACGCCTTCGTACTGGCCACTGCAATCTCGGGACCGGCTGCAGTATAAAGAACCGCGTCACTCTGTCTTGCGATCGATGATCCCAGAACATTGACGACCGAAACCGTGACACACCCTTTTGCCCTCGCGAGCTTCAGTGCCGCAAGGGTATCTGCAGTCTCACCGGACTGTGATACGAAAATACATAACGTATGTTCATCAACGGCCGGATCGCAATAACGAAATTCCGACGCAGGCATGACATAACTCATCTTTCCGGTATAGCGCTGATAGATCGTATTTGCGTAAATACATGCATGATATGCCGTTCCGCAGGCGATGAATACCGTGTTGTAAATACTGTTCCAGTCGATTTCCAGTTCTTCGATCTTCGGAAGAATGATCTGATTTCCCCGGAAGCGTCCTCTCAGTGTTTCCCGGATGGCAGATGGCTGTTCATGAATCTCCTTCAGCATATAGGAGTCATATCCACCCTTCTGCGCAGACTGGATATCATACGGAAATGTAATATATCTTGGTTCGATCGGTCGTCCCTTACTGTCAAATACTTCTAATCCATCCTTGTTCAGAATTGCAGTTTCTCCATCCTGCAGAGGAAGTATTTCTTTGGTATAGGCAAGCAATGCCGGCGCATCACTGGCACAGAATGTGCCTTCCTTAGATCGCCCGAGTACCATCGGGCTTTCTTTCTTGGCAACATAGATCGTATTTGGTTCAAAGATTGTCGTAATACAGAGGGCATACGATCCTTCCAGATGCCGTATCGTTTTCTGCAGAGCTTCCTTCATGACCGGTTTCTTTTTGTAATAAAAATCCAGCAGCTGCACAATTACTTCGCTGTCCGTATCCGAATGAAAATGATATCCCACCTGAATCAGTTCTTCCTTCAGAGTCGTATAGTTTTCCACGATACCGTTATGAACGACCGAAATCGTTCCTTCTTCATTCATATGCGGATGGGCATTCATATTGCTGGGAACGCCGTGCGTTGCCCAGCGGGTATGTCCGATTCCGCAGGACTGCGGCAGTTCTTTTTCCAGCAGCTTCTCAAGCTCTGACAGCCTCCCTTTGGTCTTCCAGGTCGTCAGCTTTTTCGAGTTGACAAGTGTTACACCGGCAGAGTCATAACCGCGGTATTCCAGTTTGGAAAGACCCTGCAGTAAAAATGGCAATGCCGGCTGCTTGCCTGTAAATCCTGTGATTCCACACATATAAAAATATCCTCCTTTTTCACACAGAAAATGATCATGGAGGATACCGAATGGATCTGTTCAGCCGTCACCGACTGGTTTTTCCCATTGTTCAGGCCGTATCAGGCCTCCGAGTCATCCGCCGAATCTTTCGATAACTACCCGGTCCTCGTCACCTGCCGAATACAGCAGGCCTGGCGCTACGTTTCTGTCACGACTCCATGACGTAGGATATTATAAATTCTCAGCGAGCGTACTTCAACCAACACAATCATGCATTCATCCATTATCAGATACCCCGATATCATAAAAATGTACTTATTCTTTATAAGCGAGAGGTTCAGAGTTACTGTTCAAACGGTATGAAGGCTTCTTAAGAACTAACGAGTTCTTGAGAAGCCTTCTTTCATCATCTGGTATATGTTATTTTTCTGAAGATCTGCAGATTTTATTAAACTCAATACATCACAGTATATCGACGTTGACTCTGCGCTTCTGAATGATATGACGGCTTTGCTTTTCCTCTTGCATTGCCGTAACAGTCGCTCACTGAGGTTATTGTCATATTCGAGTTCCGTTTCCGACATGAGAAAAGCAAGCGTCTCGTTACGATACTCTTTCAGTCGCTTTGCCAGATTAAAGCCTTCCCGATAATACTTTGTCGGTGGATGGGATTTGTATTCCTCTGCAGCTGTCTCCAGTATCCTGTCATATGTCTGAATCAGTTCCTCCTTCTCATCATCCGCAATATCTTTCGCTTTATATCGATGTATGATCCATTGCAGGTGCTGCTTCATCTGGCGGTTCCACATCAGTTCCGGCTCGTTATCGATACTGTCCTGACAGTATCTTATGAGATGGGCCACGCATTCCTGGTGCTTACTGAAGGAAAATGCCTCGTTGTAATAACTTATGTCATGATCATGAATCACTGTATTCAAATAATCTCTCAGCGGTGTTGCCTTGATTCCTTCTACACCTTTAACTTTTGAAAGAGTATATATGGCATCCTCATTATTCGCTGTTACATAGATGTTCCATTTCTCTCCGTTGACCCGTATCCCGGTGGCGTCACTATGCAGTGTTGCCGAACTCATCAGCCGGCGTACGATCTCTTTCCTGTCTTCTTCTGTCTTATCTTTCAGTTCTTTTGGCAGACCGGCGATCATCCCGGTTGAAATATTCAGCTTGTTATCTGTCAGGCTGCGAACCAGCTCCGCTGTTTTTCTGATTGATACGTTGCAGTAAGAGGGCAATAAACAACAAAGCGCCTTGATTCCTTCGCCGTAATTCACTTCATTTACGACGTTTGCCGGAAAGGCGCTGTAAATAATCCGATCGGTATGTTTGTTGCGATATGCGTGTGCTTCATACTGCACACAGGTGATTTCCATATGCACGTCTATTACCTGACGCGCTCGTTTTGTCTCCAGTTCTTCCCAGTCCTGGGGATTCTTTACCACTTCTTCCGGGACAAGCTTGATAATCGGCTCTGTCGGCTCCATTGGTTTACGGCGAGCGCCCTTATGGCCTTTCTGACCACCAGGCAAACGATTGGTTTTTTCTCTGCTGTTGGCAATCTTCTTATGATTCTCTTCTTTGCTTGAGGGAATAGATGAATTGGTGTAATCACGATTGAGCTGTGCACTCATCTTCTTCATCTTTCCTTCCATATCTTCGATCTGCTTACGCAGTTCATCGATCAGGTTTTTATACTCATCGAGCATCCCTTCATATTCTTTGACAAGACCATCCAGTTCTCTGTCTTTTTCCGCGATTACATCTCTGAGTCTGCCGATCTCATTAACATTCTTGCGATTGTTCTCAGATAATACGGCATATGCGGCTTCCGATCTTTGAAGTTTATTTTTTACTGACTTAAGCTCTTTATCGTGTTTGCGCTGAAACGCTTCAAAAGCTTTGCCGGATTCGTAGTAATCCAGTTTCCTTGAGAGTCGATAATTCTCGCCGCGGAGAATGTCATATTTTATTTCAAGCTCGGTCCTCATACCTCTTTAATAATCGAGGGAAAACCTTCTGTCAAATGTGGATAAAATTGCATAAAAATGCGGTTTTCAACATACCAGAAAGATAAAAAACATGTATTCATTCACGTTATCCACATAGGATTTCGCAAAAATACATGTTCTTTCAGAGTTTCCCACAGTGTCGTTGAGCAAATTGCCGGTTTTTGACTCATTTTTCAAATCAAAACATTGATCAGTTCACTTCATTTTGTGGATAACTTTTTTCCTACCGTCTGAACTGTAACGGTTCAGAAAATGGATACGGAAAAGGATATTTCGGCGGTCTGCACAGCTTTTCAAGCATGATTGCCAAAGTATGCAAGAAACCGTATAGGTTACCCTGATGAGTCCATTCAAATCGGGCTCATCAGGAAACACCCTTCTGAAGCTTTTCCTGTTTCAGCGTATATCTTAGCAGCATTAATGCAAAAACTGCCCCAAGTCCTTCTCCTGCCGGAAGCGCAGCCGCAAGCCCCAGCTCTCCAAACATCCGGTCGAGCACAATCATCAGCGGAATATAAAGAACCAGTTCACGGACGACTGCGTGCAGAAGTGTTTCTTTTCCCTTACCCATTGCCTGCATGGAGAATGAGGTATGGTAGTTCAGAAGCTGAACCGGTGAAGCGAAGCACCGGATATGCAGGAAGGAAGATGCATATACGATCGTCTGCATTGACAATGCCGCATCTCCTGCTGCAGTATTCAGAAAAACACCTGCAAGCTGCGGTGCAAACAGCGTAAACAGGATGATGCAGAGAAACGAAACAATTAACCCGGCATTTCTTGCCGTACGCATCGTTTCTTTCATGCGTTCATGATTTCCGGAAGCGTAGTTGAACGCAACGATCGGCAGCATTCCCTGACAGATACCGATGTTAACGGCATTCGGAATACGCTCCACTTTCATAACAATACCCATAGCTGCCAATACCAGGTCACTGTGCGCTGCCGCCAGAATATTTACTGAGATATTCGCGACATCAAATAACGCATTCAGCAATGCGGAAGGAATACCGACCATAAAAATCATCTTTCGATTTGCGGGATCAAGCGCCATCGCGTCAGACAGACGCATACTGAGAGGTGCTTCACGCTGGGCCTTGCGGTATTCATTGAGCAGATAGATACAGGAGATGCAGTTTGAGATGAGCGTGGCAGCCGCAGCTCCCGTTACCTCCTGTCCTTTCGGAAGAATTACAAACATGAACAAAGGATCCAGCATACAGTTCAGAATTCCACCCATACTGAGACCCAGGCTTGCTTTGCCGGAATATCCCGTATTCCGAAGCAGATGTGCCACTGCCAGTGAAAGTACCGTAGGAAGTGTTCCGATCACTGTAACAATGATGGTATAGGAACGGGCAAACCCGATCGTCGCATCGGATGCGCCAAGCAGTCGCAATATCGGATTCAGAAACAGACCAATCAACAACGAATAAGTCACCGCAATCAATGCAGCCCCATAGAGGCTGAAAGCAC
>JAEEPV010000274.1 GCA_016284975.1 Solobacterium sp. | reverse complement strand
CCAGCAGCAGGTTCGCGTAATTTCCCATCAGTTCCGCAATCAGATAAACGGTTTCCGGATCCCCGAGCTCATTGCGGCGATGGATACTGATGCGGCACCAGCGGTCGAGACCGGCCTGCTGGATCTCAGTCATGGTCGCTCCTTCCAGATACTTGCGCAATACCATAATAAAGTTCCCGGGCTCATCCGGCGTCGGGTAACTGCGCTTTGTCAGAAGGATCCGGTTATAGCGGCTGTGACAGGAAATCAGCAGCTGCTGTTTTCCAAGCGGCCCGTGCAGCTGAAACAGCACCTCATAGGGTGCGATCTGATATATTTTCTGGATCCGGGCAGGGAACGCTTCCTGGATGCCCGGCATCAGTTTATGCAGCAGTATTCCGTCTAAAGGCATAGACAGATTATACCATCGTGAGAAAACACACGGCAGGCAAGAAAATACAGAATCCGGTTTTCCGTTCATTGACGAACCGGAAAGGTTGGGGTAACGTTGAGGCATAGGGAGAACAGCACAATGAGAGATAAGGGATTGCTGATCGTTATCAGCGGACCGTCCGGTGTCGGAAAAGGAACTATTATTAAGCGGTTCATTGATGATCCGGATCTGAAACTTGCTTTTTCTGTATCCATGACGACCCGTAATAAGCGGGAAGGCGAAGTGGAAGGGGTAAATTACTACTATGTGACCCGGGAACAATTCGAGAAGACAATCGAGGAAGGCGGTCTTCTTGAATGGACAGAGTTTGTCGGTAATTATTACGGTACGCCATTAGCGGCGGTAGAGAAACTGCGTAATGAAGGAAAGAATGTTCTGCTTGAAATTGAAGTGGACGGCTGTCAGCAGGTCAAAAAGAAAGTGCCGGATGCCCTGACGATCTTTATCGTACCGCCTTCACTCAAGGAACTGGAAAACCGGATCCGCGGCCGTAAGACCGAAGCAGAGGAAATCGTGCAGCAGCGGCTTGCCAAAGCAGAAAAAGAACTGGAGAAAACCAACCAGTACCGTTACGTTGTCTGCAATGATGATGTGGATCTTGCGGCGGATATCATCCGGGTGATCATCCGGCATCATATGGAAAAGGAATTCTGAGAATTCCAAGTAGTTGATCACAGAGGAGGAGCTTTCGAAAAAGCTCCTTGTTTTTAAAACTTCTCGAATTATCCGAATCATTGGAGGAGAACATGATGTTTACCAGTCAGAATACACTGAACGAGATTATGAACGAACCCGAACTGCACAGATGGTTCCCGGTTCTGTACCGGATGAATCTTCTGCAGCCGCTGGAACAGCTTAAGGATCTTCCGTTGGAAGAAGCGGTTCAGCAGGCAGAAATCACGGAAATGACGCCGAAACGGCAACAGGACTCCGTTCTTGAAACAGCCAATCTCATCTGCGAGATCCTTGAAGGAAAACGACGGTGTCTCCGTCTTTATTCCTGGGAGGACTGGCAGCCTGACGAACCGTTTGATGCGGGAGATCCGGATAACATCTTTCTGATCACTCCGCTGAAAACCGATTCCTTACCGGCAGGGAAACGGCCGGTTCTTCTGATCGCACCGGGCGGGGCATATGACCATGTCAGCTACCGGAACGAAGGGACCCCGCTTCAGAAACGGGCAGAAGAAAAGGGATATGCGGCATTTATGATCCGCTACCGGGTCGCACCGTCCCGGTATCCATTGCCGCAGAAGGATCGACTGACCGCAATTCGGTACATTCGACAGAATGCCGATCTTTATCAGGCGGATCCGGAAAAGATTACGATCGCCGGCTTTTCGGCCGGAGGACATCTTTGTGCCAGTGCTGCGGCGAAATACAGGGAACTTGGGTTTGAAGACTGCCGGCCGGATGCGGTTGTACTTGGCTATCCGGTAATCAGCAGTGATCCGGAAATTGCACATGAAGGCAGCATACGATCTCTCCTTGGGGAACAGTTCGATGGACTGCGGGAATCAGTGTCCATGGAATATCAGATTCCGGAAGACTTCCCGCCGGCCTTTGTCTGGGCCTGCCAGGATGATGCCCTGGTTCCGGTTGAGAATACGCTTCGCGTTTCGGAAGGTCTTAAGAAAGCGGATATCCCGTTTGAATGTCATGTCTACCGCAGGGGAGGTCATGGCATTGGTCTTGGGGAAGAGACGTCCGCTGCCTGCTGGAGCGAAGAGATGTTCCGCTTTCTAAGTGAAGTTTTATAAAAATAAAAAAAACAGAACCCGTCTTCTGCAATTGGGGTTCTGTTTTCAGTTACCGATTAACGGTTGTAGAATTCGACGATCAGTGCTTCGTTGATTTCCTGATTCAGCTCACTGCGTTCCGGAATCCGGACATAGGTGCCTTTCTTGGCTTCCTTGTCAACGGTGACAAATGCCGGTGCTGTGTAAGTGGACTCAAGGGATTCGCTGATGGCCTTCATGTTGCGGGCGTTCTCACGAACGGATACAACGCTGCCCGGTTTAACCTGAGCAGAAGGGATGTCACACTTCTTGCCGTTGAGCTCGATGTGACCATGGTTGACCAGCTGACGAGCAGCCTTACGTGTCGGCGCAAAACCCATGCGGTATACAACGTTGTCGAGTCTGCTCTCGAGCAGAACGAGGAAGTTGTAACCTGCCATGCCTTCCATCTTCTGTGCCTTTGCGAAGGTGTTGTAGAACTGACGTTCATTTACACCATACATGTTGCGGACGCGCTGTTTCTCACGCAGCTGTGTTCCGTAGCCGCTGAGTTTGACGCGCTTTGTCGGAACATGCTGACCCGGCGCATACTGTCTCTTCTTGAGTTCTTCGCCGGTTTCAAGAACGGAGAAGCTGAGACGTCTGGACTTCTTCCATACCGGACCTGTGTAACGTGCCATGTTTGTTTGTTCCTCCTAAATCACGTTTGGCGAAACAACAACAGGTGCAGATCATCCATGCGGTGTGTTGCTATGATCCGTTTCACTTATTGCAGCTAAGGTACTCCGGTAACAGATGCTTCTGCTAACAACGCGTGGCGCATAACTCTGCATGCTGCCATTATTTGACGCAAGGCATATTATATTGAATGCGAGGGGTAAAGTCAACGAAAACAAGCGCCGAACAAGGGTCTTCTTGTGCTATTATAGTTGCGTATCTGTTTTTGCAATAGAGAGGTTTTTTATTATGGATATTGTATTCAAGTATCTGTCTGATATAAGAGTTGTCATTGGAATCGCTGTACTCGCGGTTATTATTACGGTCATTCTGATCGTTTCCAAGATTCGCTCCGGCAAGGCGCGCAAGGAGCTCGAAGAGCTGGAGATGCGTTACAACACCATAAAAAGCGTGCCGCTTTCATTCAAGCTGAACAAGGCCGTTGCGATCAGCCGGGTTGATCCGGAAGCGATGGAAAAGGTCACGATGATGCGCGATGATCTTGATAAAGCGGAAGCGAATCTGAAACAGATCAGCACGCTGCTGGCAGACACAGAGGATGAGATCATCTCCGGCAAGGTTAAAAAGGCCAAAGGAGATCTCGCAGATCTTGATGCGAGCATCACCCTTGGAGAAAGCCAGGTTGCTTCACTCGATGAAGCACTGGATTCCATTCTGGAAAGAGAAAATGTTCAGCGTCAGGAAGTCAATGAGCTTAAGAATCATTTCCGGGAACTGAAAGAAACCGCGAATCGGAACCGCAGTCAGCTGAACTATGCCTGGAGCACAATCGAACAGATCACTTCCGAAACGGAAGGAATGTTCTCTAATTTTGAGGAGCGTATGTATACCTCGGATTTCGAGGCGGCCAACGAAGAACTGGCAAATATCCATCGTTCGATTGAACGGTTCGAAACCATTCTCAAAAGTGTTCCGGAGCTTCTGGAAGATGCGCGCGGCGTGATTCCGAAGATGGCAGAAGTTGTTCATCATGACTATACCGAAGCCAAGGGCCGCGGTGTTTATCTCAAGCACCTTCAGGTCGATCAGAATCTGACGCTGATTACGAATGGACTCAAGGCAGATCTTGACCAGATGAAGGGCGGAGATGTAACCGATGTCCGTGAACACCTGAATGACTATAAAGAACGTCTGTCCCAGCTTGGAGAGCACATTCACCGGGAATCTGAGGCCTTTGATGAAATGCGTACACTGGCCAATGAGATCACAACGCTTTATAACGAATCGGAAAAAAGCATGGCTTATGTAACGGATCAGTTCTCCCGTCTTTCCACCCGTTATGGTCTTGTCGTTATGTAAGCCAATATCGCTTCTGTGAGAGACTCTCTCCGTATTATCTCTACTAGAATGCCGATGTTATTCACCCTTTATCAGGAAAGCCATAAGCCTTCCGCCTTTCT
>JAEEPV010000273.1 GCA_016284975.1 Solobacterium sp. | reverse complement strand
TCCGTTAAGGACGGCTTTACATACGTATATGAACTGTTATTTCTATTCTATATCATCATCTTTATTCTCTTTATTCTGAATTTCTTCAAAAAGAGGATCGTTTGCGTCAAAGGTTGCACTTGGGTTTCGCCAATCGAAATCTTATGATCTTCAAAGATTGTCCCGGTTGTAACACAAAAAGACTGCTGACAGTCTTTACACAAATATCTCTGAAGATTCGTAACTTTGTATTTTCCGAACCGAATGAAATGAGTTGATCCGCAATATGGACAGCATACCGGAACATATTTATCAAATAACTCAGAGTCGTTCATCTCATCGAGAGATTGATGGTGGTAATCAAACCGTGTGCGATATAAATCGCGAAGAAAAGATTGGAGTGGAGTTCTTTCTTCCTCCATCAAATCATCCCAAGGCGTTTTCCGGCGGGATTGAGATCGCTTATTCTTATTTTTCATGGATTGGTAGTCCTTCAAGCCAAGCCAGGCAGCTGTACGAAGGACTACCAATCACTAATGCACAGCTGTCTGGCTTGACTTATTATCTTGATCCGAAAGGATCCTTTCTATTCTACCATTCCTATAGATTCACCACATTTCTGCAAAAGCGGATTTTTTAAATTCCTTTCTGGCGCAGTTTTTGCACATCTTTCCGAAATGATGCTTCGGAAGCTTTTCACCGCATACGGGACAGTAATTATATTTCATAGATCCTACTGTTTTCTGTGTTGGTTCCTCCTCCATTGTACGGGATTGCGGACGACAGCACCAGTCAGGAATTGGAACCGCTTACGCTGGTTCAGATAGCCGCGTTCTGAACTGCAGCATAGTGAACCGCTCCGAACGATGCAGAAACTGCAGACCAGATTTTCCTTGCATGTACCTGGAGGCGGACCTACAATGTACTGCGGTCATAAGAAAGGGGATTCTATTATGCAGTTACTGATACATATTACAAACCATGAAGATACCGTTAATCCGATCATGGAAAAACTACTGGAAGAAGGATTTCACGGCGCAACGATAGTGGACTGTGAAGGCATGCTCAATGCGATCAATGAAGACAGTGTTGATGCGCCTTCCATCTTCGGAGGGTTGCGCAAATTCGTTAATCCGGACCGGCAGACAAATAAGCTGATTCTTCTGGTGCTGAAAGACGAAGAGGTATCACATGCCATTGATGTCATTCACGGAATCAGCGGTTCGCTCAAGCTTCCGAATACCGGCATTCTCTTTACCGTTCCGATTACACGCTGGGAAGGAGTTGCGAAAGACTGATGAGTACGCTGTTCTACATCGCGCTTGCGATGATGGGCGGACTCCTGATGACAAGACTGACACGTCTTGTAAGACTTCCGAATGTTACAGCCTACCTTCTCGCCGGCGTTTTGATCGGGCCCTATGTGCTGAATCTTGTGAACGCAGAACAGCTTGCAGGATTCGGGATCATCACGGAATGCGCCCTTGGCTTTATCGCTTTTTCTATCGGTGATGAATTCAAACTGGATAACCTGAAGGCAATCGGCCTGCCTGCACTGATCATCACATTGCTTGAGGCTCTGTTTGCGGTTATCTGCACCATGGTCATTACACTTCTCACCGGATTCAATCCGAGCTTATGCATCATGCTCGGGGCCCTGTCCGCTTCTACTGCTCCCGCAGCCACAGGGCGGATCGTACGGCAGTACAAAGCCAAAGGTCCGTTAACGGATATGCTGCTGCCAGTTGTTGCGGCCGATGACGCAATCGGTCTGATTGCCTATTCCATCTGCGTCTCTCTGGCCCAGGGAATGGTCAATCATACCTCCCTCAGTCTGTATACGGTGCTGGTGAAGCCGCTGCTGACAATCATTGCCTCCCTGCTGCTGGGAGCTGTCCTCGGCATCCTGCTGGCACTGGCGCACAAGTATTTCCGCTCTCATACCAACCGCATGTCCTTATGCATTGCGACGGTTATGATCGGTGTCGGCATAGCCGATCGGCTTGGTCTTTCCAACCTGCTGTTATGCATGGCAGTCGGTGCAGTCTATGTAAATATCTGGAATGAATCTGAGCGGATTCTTTCCTGCATTGATGACTGGACCTATCCGCTGTTCCTGCTGTTCTTTGTGATTTCCGGTGCACAGCTGAATCTCACAACGCTGCCGAAAGTCGGAATACTGGGTGTCATCTACATCTTTGCCCGCTTCGGCGGAAAGTTCCTTGGTGCCTGGCTTGGCGGCACCCTCACCCATCAGCCTCCGGTTGTCAAAAACAACCTCGGCTGGGCGCTCATGCCGCAGGCAGGTGTTGCCATCGGTATGGCAACAATGGCGCTCAAGCAGCTTCCTGCAGAATACAGCCAGCTGATCCAGACCGTTATTCTCAGTGCTACGCTCATTTACGAAATCGCCGGTCCGCTTGCGGCACGGTTCGCACTCCAGCGCGCCGGAGAAATCCACAGTTCCTGATACACAAAACCCGAATCCTTGAACTGCCCCACTGAAAATGGACAGTTCTAAAAAAGCCGCGGAATATCCTCTTGTACAGTAAAAGTACAGGAGGATTTTTTATGGCAAAGAAAGGTCAAAAGTTTAATACATACTCACCGGATTTTAAAAAAGAAGCTGTTGAAAGGTATATGAGCGGAGAACTGGGTGGAATGACCACCGCAGTTAGAAAGCTGGGAATGAAATCCCACAAACAATTACGGAATTGGATAAAACTGTACCGTCAAGATCCAGAACTGCTGAAACAGGATAACCGGGGGAAAGCTTCACGGAAAGACGGCGTCCGTAAAGGGAGGTCAAAAAAAGTCAAACTGGACGAATTGTCCAAAGACGAACAGATAGAATATCTGAAGATGGAGAATGCGATATTAAAAAAAGCGAAGGCTCTCCGCAAAAACTTCGGAGAGCACTGAGATATATGATCATCTATGATCTGAAGGAAGAATATTCGATTGTAAGTCTCTGTAAATATCTAAATGTATCAACCAGCGGATATTACCGATGGCTGAAACTGGGGCGGCCGATTCGATACTCGTTTGATGAGTGGTTAGCGAATACGATCGAAGAGATCTTCTATGAAACCCACAAAGGATACCGGTTCATCAGAGATGAGATCATCCGAAGATACGGCGTAGTATATAACGACAAAACAGTATACAAATACATGAATATACTCGGATTATCATCACCAATCCGGAAGAAACGATATCAGTGCTGCACAAAACAGGATCCCAATGAAAAAGCGAGGACCGTCTGCGAAAACTTCCTCGCCCGTAACTTCACCGCTTCACGACCCCTGGAAAAGCTCGTTACGGATGTCAGTTACATTTACAGTCAGGAAGGTCGTATGTATCTTAGCGTGATCAAGGACCTTTATGACAATTCGATTATAGCCTATCAAACATC
>JAEEPV010000272.1 GCA_016284975.1 Solobacterium sp. | reverse complement strand
GAATATCTGAACTGGAAACGGTGCGGAATTATGCGGATCATTGAACTTGGTGCGGATCCGAAGGAACATGAAGCAGAATTGAATGCGCTGAATGCCATCCTGAACAGAAGTGAATGATGAGCCTGAATGCTTCGGGAATATTCCGAGGCATTTTTAAAATAAAAAAATCCATGTCATGCATGGACTTTTAGCCAATTCTTAATTGCTGATTGTATTGACGGCCTTTGCAAGACGGGACTTCTGACGGGCAGCGTAGTTGCCTGTCTTGATTCCGCTTGATACAGCTTTATCAAGGACGGAGTTTGCCTTGTCATACGCAGCCTTAGCCGCATCAGCATCCTTTTCCTCAACAGCCTTCAGAACGTTTTTAATCGCACTTTTAACGACAGTTCTCTTTGCGGCATTGTTTTCCTGAGCCTTGAGATTTGTCAGCGCACGTTTCTTCTGGGACTTGATATTTGCCATGGAAACCTCCTTTGCATCATAAACATATGGATTATACCAAAGGGTATTTTAAAATGCAACGCAATTCAGCTATAATTGTCGCGGTAAACGGAGGTAATTATGGATCGTATCAGAGTCGTTTTTTTCGGTACAACAACCTATTCATGCGCTGTATTTTCACAGCTTCTGGAAGAGGGATATGAAGTAATCGCGGCTGTTTCACAGCCTGATAAAAAAGTCGGCCGCAAACACGAACTGAAAGAGCCTCCGGTGAAGGAATTTGCCAAAGAACATCAGATTCCCATTCTTCAGCCGGTAAGACTGCGTGATGAAGCAGAGAGCGTTTGTTCTCTGAATCCGGATCTGATCATTACCTGTGCATATGGCCAGCTGATTCCGGTTTCGATTCTTAAAGCGCCAAAATACGGATGTCTGAATATACATCCAAGTCCGCTGCCGAAATACCGCGGCGGTGCTCCGATGCAAAGGGCAGTCATGAACGGGGATGACTATACAGAAGTCTGCCTGATGGAAATGGCGGAGCAGATGGACAGCGGAAAGGTCTATGCGCGCATCCCTGCAGAGATCGGACCGGATGTCACTTCTTCTGAGCTGTTTCAGCAGCTGGAAGCGCCCGCACGCCAGCTGATTCAGGAATATCTGCCGAAGTATCTGGAAGGAACACTGCCAGGTGAAGTGCAGGATGAATCCAAAGCTGTGATTGCCCGTAATATCAAACCGGAAGAAGAACAGGTTTCATTCCGGAAAGAACCGATCAATGAGCTGTACAATCATCTCAGAGGTCTGATTGACGAACCGATCGGATATGGGATTGTGAACGGTAAACGGGTCAAATTTGCGCGTGTACGCAAAGAAAACGGCCCGGTCAAAGAAACGCCAGGTACGATACTTGGCTTTGCGGATCATGCGATGCGCATAGCAGCAGATGGCGGTGTACTTCTGGTATATGAGCTTCAGATGGAAGGAAAGGCGCGCATGAATGCAGATGCGTTCTATAACGGGGTCGGTAGAAATCTGGTCGGCGCCCGGTTTGAATAGGAAAGGGTAACTATGGATCAGAATCATATTCGCAATTTCTGTATTATTGCCCATATTGACCATGGGAAATCCACGCTGGCAGACCGGATTCTTGAACTGACCGAAACGGTTAAAGAGCGTGATATGAAAGCACAGCTGCTGGATGAGATGGATCTTGAGCGGGAAAGAGGTATCACGATCAAGCTGAATGCGGTACAGCTCAGTTATCATGCGGATGACGGAGAAGAATATCTGTTCAATCTGATCGATACGCCGGGGCATGTGGATGTTACGTATGAGGTTTCCAGATCTCTTGCGGCATGCGAGGGTGCGGTTTTGGTCGTGGATGCCACACAGGGTGTACAGGCACAGACACTTGCCAATACCTATCTGGCACTGGATAACGATCTCGAGATCATTCCTGTGATCAACAAGATCGATATGAATAATGCGATGCCGGATGAGGTGAAAAACGAAATCGAGAACATCATTGGTCTGGACTGTTCCGAGGCACCGATGATCTCCGCAAGGACCGGTCAGAATGTCAAAGAGGTACTGGAACAGATTGTTCATAAAATTCCTGCACCCCATGGAGATCCGTCAAAGCCGCTTAAGGCACTGGTATTTGACAGTTTTTATGACAGCTATCGGGGTGTCATTGCGCTGATCCGGATCATGGACGGATCCCTGTCCGTCGGAGACAAGATCCGCTTTATGGCAACCGGCGCTGAATATGAGGTTACTGAAGCAGGTATCCGCAACCCGAAGGAAGTTCCGGTACGGACGCTGGGCTGTGGAGATGTTGGCTGGTTTGCGGCTTCCATCAAATCGATTCAGGATGTCCGGGTCGGTGATACCGTGACAAACGCACAGCAACCGGCAGAGGAGCCGCTGGAAGGTTATCGGAAGATGAATCCGATGGTTTACTGCGGTCTGTATCCCAGTGACGCTGCCAAATATGAAGATCTTCATGAGGCTCTCGACAAGCTGAAGCTCAACGATGCCAGTCTGCAGTATGAGCCTGAGACTTCCCAGGCGCTCGGATTTGGATTTCGCTGCGGATTTCTTGGCCTGCTTCATATGGATGTAGTACAGGAACGGCTGGAACGGGAATATGATCTCGATCTGATCTGTACCGCTCCGTCCGTTATCTATCATGTATATCTGACAGATGGGTCGATGCAGGAAATCGACAACCCTGCAAAGATGCCGGAAGCTTCCAGAATTGAGCGGGTCGAAGAACCGTATGTCAAGGCTGAGATCATGACGAGCGATGCGTATATCGGTCCGGTGATGGAGCTTTGTCAGAGCAAACGCGGAATCTATATCGGAATGGATGTAATTGATACCGGCAGAAATATACTGACCTATGAACTGCCGCTTTCAGAGATCATCTATGATTTCTTTGACCGGCTGAAGAGCTGTTCCAAAGGCTATGCGAGTCTGGATTATGAACTGATCGGCTATCGAAAAGAAGACCTTGTGAAGATGGATATTCTGCTCAATGTCGAAACCGTTGACGCACTGTCCGTTATCATTCACCGTACGGAGGCTTATCAGAGAGGCTCCGGCATCACAATCCGGCTGAAGGAACTGATCCCGCGGCAGCAGTTTGAAATCCCGGTACAGGCGGCGATCGGTGGAAAGGTCATCGCCCGGACGAATATAAAATCACTTCGGAAAAACGTTCTTGCCAAGTGCTATGGTGGCGATATTTCCCGTAAGCGGAAACTTCTGGAGAAACAGAAAGAGGGTAAAAAACGCATGAAGGCAGTGGGTTCTGTTGTGATCCCGCAGGAAGCGTTCATGTCCGTGCTCTCCATGGATGACAATGACCGCCGCTAGAAACCCGTCACTCTATGTCCATGTGCCGTTCTGTGCATCGGTCTGCTTTTACTGTGATTTCTTCCGGCAGGTCTATCAGAAGGAGACGGCAGACGCATGGCTGGATGCACTCGAATATGAACTTTTGCATACCGAGATCAATGATGGACTTGAAACGATCTACATTGGAGGCGGAACCCCATCTTCACTCTCGGAATCTCAGCTCGACCGGCTTCTTTCTCTGCTGGATCCGTACAAAATTGCAATTTCTGAATATACCGTTGAAGTGAATCCCGAGACACTCACACAGGATAAGATCGATACACTTTTAATGCATGGTGTGAACCGTGTGAGTATCGGCTTGCAGAGCCATGATGCGGCACTTTTAAAGATGATGAACCGGCATCATTCCTTTGAAGACGTAAGCCGATTGGTGAACCAATTTTTCGCGTGTGGTTTATCCAACATTTCACTTGACCTCATGTATTCTCTTCCAAATCAGACAATGGAATCCCTTCAGAGAAGTACGGAACTGGCGGTTTCTTTGAATCCGGCCCATCTTTCTCTGTATTCTCTTACCATTGAAGAAAATAGTGTCTTTGGAAAACAGGGGGTCCGGCCGCTGGATGAAGATACGGAGGCGGATATGTATGAATGGATCTGTTCTTATTTGTCAAAACACGGATATGACCATTATGAGATCTCGAATTTTGCCAGAGACGGAAAAGAATCTGTGCATAATACAAGAATATGGGAATATGAGGATTTCTATGGCTTTGGATGTGGTGCCAGCGGAAAGGATGAAAAGGGACGATATGATCATCCGGGAACACTGAAACAATATCTTAAGGATCCTGGTGCCAGAAGTTATATATACCTTACAAAAGAAGAACGGATGTATGAATCGGTTATGATGGGACTGCGGCTTTCCCGCGGCATCTCTCGTTCCCGGTTTGAAAAGCGTTATGGAAACGATCTGACGGACGTCTATCCGGAAACAATCCATTCCCTTTGCAAAGAGGGAATGCTTATACTCACAGAAGACCGTCTGTCCTGCAGTACACATGGATTTGAACTGCTTAATAATGTGCTTGTACGGTTTATGGAGGAAGCGGAGCTATGATCAAAGCTGTATTTTTTGATATTGACGGAACGCTTACGGATTTTTCAACTCATAAAATACCGCCGGAAGTCTTTGATACGCTTTATCGGTTAAAGCAGACGGGTGTGAAGCTGGTGATTGCCACCGGCAGAGGACCAGACGGACTGTTTGTTCTGGAAGGCTTTCCGTTTGACGGTTACATTACCCTGAATGGTCAGTACTGCTATACCGGTGACGGTACAGTAATCTATGAGAATACGATCGATCCGGCTTCGATCCGGATTTTGCTGAACGAAATAGAAAAGAATCCGGTACCCTGCGGTTTTCAGACGAATACCAGGAGAGTGTTTAACTTTCGAAATGAGCAAGTAGATGAGATTCATGCGATCACCGGAAATGATAATCATCCGGCAGGCGATATCTCAAACATCGACTCCGAACGAGTCTATCAGGTCATGATCTTTATGAATGAGGATGGAGAAAAAGATCTGCTCAGGAAACTCCCGGACTGTCATAGTGCCAGATGGTATCCAACGTTCTTTGATCTGTCCCCAAAAGGTGGTACAAAGGTAAAGGGAATCGATATGTTCGTGAAGTATTTTGGGATTTCACTGGACGAAACGATGTCCTTTGGAGATGGCGGGAATGATCTTGAAATGATAAGACATACTGCAGTTTCCGTAGCCGTGGGCAACGCAAACGAGAAGCTGAAGGAAGCAGCAGATTATGTGACTGCCGCACCGGCAGAAGGCGGAATTGAAGCAGCTCTGAAACAGTATCATCTTCTCTAGACGCTTCCAGAACGAAAACAGCAGAGTTCATCCGTCTGTTTTGTGCCCAATAACCGCATTTTATGCGGTTTTTTAATTTTTCAGATAACTGTACATAATTCTTATGTGTTCTCATCGGTATTAATTGGTATTACTCAATATTGATCCGATTAATTGTAATTTAAGTATGCTAAAGATATTATATACATTATAATTATTAAAAGTATTCAGTTTTAGTATTTATCAGATATAATGGTATTAGTATTACTTTAAGAGGTGAATATATGGATCGTACAATTCAGAATCTGGAAAACATTGATATGGATAATCTTGAAAACCGTCCGGCAGCGGAAGAAGGAAAAAAGAAAGTCATCTCAATGGCGATGAAAGTCGATGAGGGGATTGCAAATGAATTTCGGAAAATGGCAAAAGAAACCGGAATGGAGCAGGGGAATCTTCTCAAAGCTATGATCGAAAACTATCGGCTGAATGAAGACAAAACACTTTATAAAGATCATGCGGATGATATTCAGCTGATGCGGGATCTTACCGCAACAATTAATTACAAATATCTTGCGTTAATTGCGCAGAATAAGATCGAAGCAGAGCGTATCCGTGCCAAGGAAGCGAAACGGATTGAAAAACTGGAAAAGGAAAAACAGAATCTTTTGGAGGATCGGGAGAACTGGAAGAGTTCTGTGGAACGGAATACCCAGCTGGAACATGAAGTGATTGAACTGAAGGAGCAGTTGCGGAAAATGGAAAACATGATCGATCAGCTGACCTCTGTGCACAAAAATGAAATCGACGCATTAAACAACAGACATAATGCGGCAATGACTGCCATGGCTCAGGAATATGCGCAGAAGTATATGAAATTTGTTGAAGAAACGACGTCCGCAAAACAGAAATCAGAGTGAATAATTATTTCAATAATGCGTTCCGGGATGGAACTTCTGTCTGATAAAAGTCTGATAAAAGAAAAATAAACCAGAATACTTGATGCTGTTTCTGGTCTGTGGTATGGTAAATAAGCTTTTGAGCTGGGATGTTCGCGTCTCCTGCGGCAGACTCGGCACAAAAGGACTTTTGAGAAAAGGAGAAAAAACATGCTCGAAAAAGAGACAAAGGATCGCATCATCAAGGAATTTGGCCGTAAGGAAGGTGATACCGGTTCGGTAGAAGTTCAGGTCGCTATGCTGACAGAACAGATCAACCGTCTGACGGTTCACATGAAGGCCAACAAGAAGGACTTCAGCTCCAACCGTGGTCTTCTGAAGATGGTAGGCCGCAGAAAGAATCTGATGGAGTACCTCAAGAAGAATGATGTTAACCGTTACAGAGATCTCGTAAAGAAACTCGGTCTCAGAAAGTAATCGGAACCTTGGAAAGCAGGCAGAAAACCTGCTTTTTTTGTATTTGTCGATAGTCTCAGGAGATGATAATGAAAGGGGCTGTAACGCCAGGATCCTTGAGAATTCTGTTTCTCAATTCACCTATTCGTTACAGCCCCTTTTTATTGTATTTGTGCATTTGTGTCCCAATCACCACCGTATTTGTGTCCCAATCATGTCGGTTGCTAAATATAATTAAGAATTACTTAAATGAAAACGCTTTTAAAGAATGCCAATCGTTTAATTCTTAAAACACGCGGAAGATTTGTCTCTCTTACCGCGATTGTTGCTTTGGGAACGGCTTTTTTCATTGGCATTTCTGCAGTTTCGTCGGTTATGGCGGCTTCCGTCAAAGAATACGATGACAAGATGAATCTGAAGGACATCACAATCTACTCCAATTATGGGTTTGATGACGATGATGTTGCCGCATTGAACAAAATGGATTCCGTAGCGCTTGCAGAAGGGGCGAAATTCACAGATGTTTTAGCCGGTGACAATCAGGACAATGTTGTGACCCGTATTCATTCCTATTCGCCGGATGCACAGATCAATAAATTTGTGCTTACGGAAGGCCGTCTTCCGGAAAACAGTCACGAGGTACTGTCGGATAAGGGAAATACGATCCTTCCGGGTTTTCCGGTGGGCGCACAGATCAAACTCTCAAGACCGGATAATGATCTGGATGAGATTCTTTCGGTTGATACCGTAACGGTAGTCGGCATTATTGAAACACCGCTTTATCTTTCCGGCACAAGAGAGCCGACTACGCTATCCAATCAGGTAATGCGTACTTTTTTGTATATTCCGGAAGAAGCGTTTGTTCAGGATTTTTATACGGAAATGAATGTTCTGATCAAAGACGGCAAGTCCTATGATGAATTTTCGGAAGAATACCGTAACTATGCTTCTTCCATCAAGGATGAAATTACCGTGCTTGCAGAGACGCAGAAAGACTCCAGAAGAGACAAGATCGTTGATGAAGCGATGGAAGAATATAACAAAGGTCTGGAAG
>JAEEPV010000271.1 GCA_016284975.1 Solobacterium sp. | reverse complement strand
TCGGCTGATCATGATCTAATTTATAGCGATTCTGTCGCTTCAGTTTTCTTTTTACTGCCTGTTTATGACTGTGGTCACATGTGGCGTAAATGCCGTAATACCGAATCATTTTGAATTGCGGATGGGGGATGTGACGTATCAGTTTCAGCATGAACCGGAAGATGGGCTCATTATCGACAGAAACCCGCTCATTTGATTTATGGTCAACATAGAAATAACTGATAGTTCTGGAGTGGAAGTTATAACCTGTAATCCTGCTCTGCGCCATAGCCGGTTTTCCGGCATAACGGATCATATATTTAACAACCTGGTCCTTGCCGTTTTTACAGCATTTCATGGGCGGGGCGTAAACGTAGAAACCATTTTTATCATCTTTGTAAAGAGTGTTAACCAGACGTTTAAAGTCCTTCAGTTCCTTAGAATCTGGAGGAAGAGCTGCTTTCATTTTGTCGAGAAGCTGCTTCATGAAAGATTTGCGCAGAGAAGCATAATTGATATATTTGAGAGCTTTATAAACATGATTCTGGTCCATACCACCCTCAGTACAGAGCGCGTGGACATGCGGGTTCCATTTAAGATCTCTACCATACGAATGGAGGGTAATGATGAATCCGGGGGTTATTTTTGTTTTCTTCTTTTTGCGTCTTCGTTTTCTTTTCGAAGACTGATTATTCTTTACGGGTTTTTGCTTATTGAAGGTATAGAAGAGTGCTTCTTTTGCGGCATCAAACAAAAAATTCAGCCACTCCGGATGTCGGGTAGGACTGAAATACTCCCTAAGTCGCTCATCAATTGTAAATACGATATGCCGGTGATTGACATCAAGTGTTGATTTTGCAATCCTCAGTGCTCGGGCTTTGGTCATCTTAGTGCCGCAGGAAGGGCAGAATCTGCTTTTGCAGGTATAACAAATGATGTGATGGCGATGGCAGTTTGGACACTCAAACACCTCAAATCCCATATCAAGTGTTCCGCAGGCAATCATACGCTCAACTTCATCGATCATATATTGCGGGAGAATAATGTTACGTTCCTTAAGTGCCGCAAGAAAAGACTTCCAGTTTTCGTGGAAAATGACTTGGAAGGTTGGCTTCTCAGGATCATATGTATTGGCAAAAGCCTTAGTGGCAGACTTTACTATCGGCTTTGCCAAATAATCTGAAATAGGCATAGTCGAATATCCTGATTCAAGTATAGCTGACCGAAAAAAAGATGACTTAAGCGTCAGCTTAAGTCAATTTGTTCAGGTTCTGTTGTGACCGGAAGGTTTACAGTTCCTTCCTGGGAAGATCAAAATCTCCGATCGTTTCATTCAGCCATGCGAGGCTGTCCTTCACCCACGATGTTAAACGCGGTGTGAGAGGCTTGAGATTATGCAGTACAGAACGTGACCCTGTGGAACATCCATGGGGTCCTTCTGAATAGATATGGCATTCAAAGGGAATCTGATGCTGTTTAAGAGCCCGGGCGAATTCCAGCGTGTTCATGACCGATACGGTTTCATCATTCTGTCCTGCCGCAAGGAAACAGGGACAGGTCTGTTCGTCAACCAGGGAAACGGTGTCAGGAGCGGAAGGGAAATAGCGTTTGATATCCTCTGTCATAAGCGAGTAGATGAGGATGGCAGCCGCCGGACGGTGTTTCGCCATCACCGCCGCAGCAGAAGCGAGATGTCCTCCGGCTGAAAAGCCCATGACGGAGATCCGCTTCGCATCGATTTCCCACTCCTCCCTATGGCTGAGGATGAGCTCCATCGCTTCCTCATAGTCCTCCAGCGGAACAGGCCACTGCAGGTCAGGGTAGGTCGAGTACCGGAGAATGAATACGTGATAGCCTTCCGCGAGAAACGGAAAGGCAGCAGGATCTGATTCCCGTGAGGAACAGTGGTTGTATCCGCCGCCGGGAAGAATGATGATCGCCGGACGGGGGTTTCCCGAGACAAGGGCACCCTGCACATCCTGAAGATAAACGGTCAGGGAAGTTCCCCGTTCCGCATTGAGTGATATGGTTTCTGATTTCATATGTTTGTGCTCCGCTGATAACTGGAATATAACATAACGATGATTTTAATGAGCGCGCTCAGGCAGCCGTCATCTGCCTGGTTCCGCCTGCGATCAGTTCCTTCCAGGAACGTGAGAACAGATAATAGCCGATCATGCACAGCATTCCAAATCCGAACGAGATCGGAAAGCTGAACGGAATGGCATTTCCTCCGGCGAAACTGGAGAGAAGATAAGCGGCAGGAACACGTACTGCCCAAAGCATCAGTAGATTGATCAGTGTCGTGTACCGAACCCGTCCCGTGCCGTTGATTATGCAGGATATGCCGTTGAATACAGCATACATCCACTGGCTCAGGAGCATGATGATCACAAACCGTCCGGAAAGCTTCAGGATATTCGGATCAGACGTAAACAGACGAAGGATTGGCATGCGGACGGAGATAAAGAAGAGGCCGAAGGAAAGGGTGATCAGGCCGTTGGCGGCAGGAATGATATACTGGCCTTCCTTCAGGCGGTCAATGCGTCCGGCTCCGTAATTCTGGCCGGAAAATGTCGTGGCCGCGGAGGAGATTCCGGAAATGGCCATGTTTGCGATTCCATTGACGCGTCCGGATACGGACCATGCGGCCATGAATACGGATCCCTGCAGGTTGATCAGGGTCTGAAGCGCAACGTGTCCGAATGAAAACAGGGAGTTGTTGAGACCGATCGGAAGACCGATGGAAAGCACTGCCTTCATTTCCGCTGCGGAAAACCCGTGCGGGAACACGGTGAAGCCAAGATCCGGATATTTCCGGATGATGTAAATCATACTGAAGATCCAGGCCATATACATGGCAGTGGATGTCGCAATGGCTGCGCCGCTTACACCCATCCGGACGCCCGACACAAGAATGAGGTCAAGGATCACATTGGTGATGCAGGATACCACCAGAAAATACAGGGAAGCACGGCTGTCACCGACACCTCTGAGAATTCCGGCATTCATGTTGTATCCGATATTGCCCAGTGCGCCTGCCAGTACGATGCGTGTATAGAGCAGTGCCTCGCTCCAGACATCCGCCGGTACATTCATCAGCTTCAGAAGGACAGGGGCGATAAACCAGCCGAGAATACTGATCGGAAGACCGCAGCAGAATACGATTGAAACAGCGGTCCGGCAGGTATCCTTCACCGCCTGTCTGTCATTGGCGCCGATATGCTGGGACATCAGGATACATACTCCGGTTCCGATGCCAAGGAAGATACAGAGGAGCACTTCGACGGGCTGAGAACTTGTTCCGACTGCCGCAATGGCCGTGTAATCGCAGTAATTCCCGATTACAAGGGTATCCACTGTCGTGTAAAGATACTGCAGGATATTTCCGGCAATAATCGGAAGCGCGAACAGAAGGATGCCTTTCATGATCGGACCGCGTGTCATATCCGAGGACCTCATAGGAAGCTCATCCCGCTTTCATCAAGTTCGTGCCAGAAAAAGGCAAGCGGAATCATACTCTGAGCGAAATTCTTACTGCTCATGGTTCCGACAAGAACCGCATCCTCAACTGTTCTCTTCCTTGAAGAATAACCAGGCTTATCATTCATTGCATTCCGGAATGTTCCGAGTCCGTATTCCAGATAGGTTCTGTCTTTGGTGAGCTCATAGGCAATGCTCAGTGCTTCCAGCACCATCGTATTGTTTCCGGGACGGGTAAGGCCGGGCAGGTCCTTGTAATAAAAGAGTCTCCATTCCTTCACGTAGCAGTTCTCAACGAGATCATCCACCTGACGAAGGATCATGTCCCGGATGTCTTCACGCGGGAAGATGCGGTAATAGCGCATCAGACTTCCGATCGCGACAGAGATCATAAACGGAACCCGGATCAGCGTGTTGTCGGTATACGGCGCCATCCAGTTACCGTAAGTCTCTTCCCAGACCATAAAATCACGGATGATGCGCTCACATGGTTCTGTCCAGAGACTGTCATGTGTTTCTGCATAAAGCGCAGTCAGGGTGCGGAGTGCCCATCCGGTTTCACGGGCGCTGCTTTCGCCGACTTTGGCGTAGGCAGGTGTATCCAGCAGGCGAAGAATATTGTGTCCGATGCCGAGTGCGGTTTCAAGACCGCGCTCGTCGCCGGTGAAATGATAGTAGTCAAGCAGTCCTTCGACCCACTGATGCGAACAAACCATGACTCCGTTGATGACATGCCCGGCTGTATGTTCCCACTGACCGCCGATGTACAGGGGATCCGTGTGAAAGTGGCAGACATCCACGTCCATCCAGTGACTGCAGGAAGCGATCAGATAATCGAGAAATCTTCGAATCCCGGTTCTTGCGTACAGCAGGGCACATGCATGCGGATAGTCGTATTCGTTATTGCACCAGACAAGACGTCCGCCGCCTCTTCCCTGGGCAGTGTAGTTTTCATCATAGGAATCCCCGAAGTTGAGCATTCCATAGGCTCTGCAGTGTCCATCCGCCCGGGCAATCAGATTCTGCTCAACAAGCGGATCAGTGGTTCTGGAAAAGATTTCCGGCCATATCCCGGATGCCTGAAACGCCGCGGGTGAAATATAAGCCCGGTATGGCATCTGATAGATGATGCTTCTGTCATTCAGAGATTCAAGCGGTTCTTCCGCGCTGTGAAAATGGAGAAGGAATTTCTGTTCCCGTGCCATTCCGCTTTGCAGCGCGATATCACCGGTATCTTCCGGCACAAGCATGATCCGGATTCCGTCCCTGTCCGCTTCAAGACCTTTCGGGAAATTCTGATGGGCCTGAAAGATGGTGGCACAGATTCCATCGGATGCCGTGGTGCAGTCCGCGAAAAACGTACCGTAATTGACTTCAGCAAACTGTTCGTTGGCTTCCCGGATCAGCCAGTCGGCATCAATGATCTTTCTGACCGTTTCCCCGTTTTCCCCTATATCCCAGTTTGTTCTGTAGTTGGAGGAAGCGACACAGCTGCGAAGGGTATCCTTCCAGGAAATGTCGAAGTGAAGTGATTCAACCGGAAGGACAGAAGGATCGGTGTTGAAGAGGCGGTAGGAGACTTCCGCGAACGGTTTTCCCGTCCATACGGTCAGCCGCACTTCAAAGCGAAGGTTTTTGCCGGTTTCTCCGGAAGTATGAAATCCCGCAGTTTTAAGAATCACACATACCGGACCTTCCTCCGCGATTTCCCAGGTTCCTGTCTTCAGGTCATAGCGTTCTGCCTGTCCCTTTTCTCTGAGGAAGGGACCGGAAAACCGTTCTTTTTCATAACAGGTTCCGTTCAGTGAGATGCGTTCAAACAGGTGATCGCTGTCATTCTTCAAATCAATTGCGAATGGTCCATTGGCCTCGGTGATGGTTTCGATCCGGAACCCGCCGGATGTACGGGTCAATGTTACGGGGTGATAGTACTTCGGCACAGCTCTGTATTTTACTTCAAACGAACAGTCTATGTTCAGCCCCTTGTTTGCGGGCATATCCGCGAGAAACCGCAGAAAGAGATATCTGACGGAACCGTCCTCATATAATGCGGTCGCCTTTGCCTGCGAGGGAAGAAGTTCATCACCGCAGTACAGGGCAGCCAGCTCCGGATCAAAGATGGTTCCTTCAGGAAGAGGAAATCCGATGAAGCAGGGCTCATTCCGATGTTCATTCCGGTACAGTTTTTCAATTTGAATCACAGGCATCTTGCGTGCACTTCCTTTCCTGATTCACTTCACAAAGTCTTCCCGCATAGGGGAGAAAATATCCAGAAGAATGCCGTCCTCCAGACATACACAGCCATGTTCGATCCCATCTTTCTTGAGCATTGTGTCACCGCGGGATACGATGCGTGTTTCTGAGCCGATCGTGAATTCAAATGTTCCTGAGACGACATAGGTGATTTGTGTATGCGGATGAGAATGCACAGATCCGACAGCTCCTTTCCGGAACATGTTTTCCGCAACCATCAGCTCATCGGTGTAGCTTCTGATCCTGCGTACCACACCGGGTGATACTTCCTCGCTGTTCGCTTCTTCCGCTTTCATCCAGATTCTGTCTTTTACCGCACCCATAAGAGTTCCTCTCTGCCGGGAGTTCCCGGCTTGCTTTATACGGTTATCATAAATCGTTAAAGAAAAGAAACCATTTGTTATCATGTCTATATTTCTGCAATTTCTTTGATATTATGATCTCAGAGAAGAAGGAATTGATTTATGCCGATTGAAATGCCGAAAGAATCACTGATTACGATTCAGAAACGGACGCTTTCCGCAGATTTCATGATGCCGCAGATGGAACTTGCCGCCTCCCATTACAGTATTGGTTATCTCATTTCCGGGGACCGCAGGATCATCACACCCCACCAGCAGGTGGATTTTCATCCCGGAGATATGACTGTCATGTCTCCGATGATCTACCACCGGACATTTCCTCTCAGCAGGGCGCCGTATGTCAACTATCTCATCAAGATTTCCGCAGAACTTGCGGAGGAATTTGCACGGGAGATCGATCCGAAGATCTGGCAGGATGTGTTTGAACCAATTTCTCTTTCATTCCATCCGGATGATTCAAAGAAGGCGCAGGAGCTGATCGCGGATATGCTGGAGGTTTATGAAGAAAAAGCGGATTATTCAATGATACTGCTGAAAGGAATGCTGTATCGGCTGATTATCCTGATGTGGGAGAAGCACATAAAAAACGGCAGTCAGCGGTTTCGTGCCACTCTGTCAAACGAAATCATGGAAGTGATGTATTTTGTGGAACAGAACTACAGTGATGACATCCGGCTGAATAATGCGGCTGAAATAGCAGGTTTTTCGGAAGGACATCTTTCCAGACAGTTTTCTGCTCAGGTTGGTATTCCGTTTTCCGAATATCTGGTCAATGTCCGGCTCCGTCATGTCAAGGAACAGCTGCTTCATACTGCTCTTCCGATTTCTGAGATTGCGTTTCGGACCGGCTTCACAAATGCGGACTACCTGTCCGCCTGTTCCCATCGACATGAGGGTATGACACCAACCGCCTTTCGAAAAGGATCTGTCCGCTGAAGCAATAAAAAACCGGCAGACCGCCGATTATGCATTGGATGGAACTGCTGATCTGTTTCTAGAACCAAAAGCCGGAATCCGCAAGGCGAAACGAAGTTCCTTCATCTGATCCGCCGCTCTCCTGTGTGCTGTTATCCTGTTTGGGATAGCTGCATACGGTAAGACTCAGGACCATTAATATAATAATGATGAACGCAAGCTTGCTTTTCAGAGCTTGTTCATCCGCTTTTGTGGCAGTTCGTTTCGTTTCCATTTGAAGTAATCCTCCCTTGTTATCTTAAACCAGCCGCTTCATGATATACAGGTTTCCTCAAGCGTTTTACCTGTTTATAAAGCGGCTCATCGTCCATGGAATGCCGTTATTCAGAGTATCTGAACGACACATGGAGTCGCCTGCTCACTTTCCCGCATATACGAAGCATATGATGAAGGGCTGAAATAGAAGTGTGAAAAGGTTTCCCGCCAATTTTGCAGAGTGTTGGTAACTTACCTATAATTTAACAGTAATCCGCTGGGATGACTATTGTTAGGTTAGACAATGAATTCTGGAGATAATCATGTTTTGGAATAAAAAAGCTCATGCAAAGGTAGCAGGCAAGATAAGAGAAGAGGTTGAGGATCCGCCGCTTGTAGGTGCTTCCAAAGACACTTCACTGATGTTTTTTGCGGCTATGCAGGATGAAAGCCGATCAATGTGGAAGCGTTCAGAGTTGTTTGTAGTTTCCTTTGCATTTGATGGTAAAAGCAAGGATTTTTATGTGGACCGCGATGTCTTTGACACTCTGGAAGAAGGAAACGAAGGTATCCTCACATATTCAGGAAACAAGTTCATCTCGTTTGAACAGCGGAGTAAACTGATTTGACAGATAACAAACGGCAAGGCCTTGGAAGTATATCGTCCTCATATCCAAGAGAATTCCGATCTTATTCATGATTGCGAACGCAGCCACAACCCAGTGATTAAATACCTGACGCATATGATTCGAGGTTGTTAAAGAAACTACCAGATGACCATAATCTAATGGCGCCTATTGACGATGTCTGTTTTCTTCTCAAACATTTTCTTCGGGCGCATTCCGGTTTCAAAGAAGAGGAATTACAAGAATATCTGGACATATTTTTCTTCAATATGAATCCGCCAGAAAATACGCTCGAGAAGGTCAGGTTAATGATTTAATGCAATTTGTATTTGTATAAAACGTTGAAATACAGCTATTACAAGACGAAGCCTGATAAACAGCTGTTTTCGGAATGCTGGCCCCCAACACACTGTTAATTGGCGGGGAAGGTTTTAATGCTGAAAGCAGTCTTCTGAGTTATGCTGTTCTTAGATGATATAGACCAATTGTGCTGAAGCGAAGGAACAGGAAGAACAGAGTCCAGCGAACCTGAAATACCTGTGTCCAATGCAGCGGGCATGTTTGTGAAACAAATCAGATTGGGTTTCGGATGATGGAGACAGCGGAAGTATGACAAGTTTTTCTCTGATTGCGGCATTCGTGACGGTAATTATTGCGTCTGTTTTTTCTGCGGTTTCCGGGATCCTGCCGATTATTTTGTTCGTCTTCCTTCTCGTTTTGAACTGTGAGTGCATGGCTGCCAATGCATGTGAAGAGGAACAGAACAGTATGCTGTTTATGGCAGTGATCTGCAGTGCGCTTGTTGTGGTACTCTGCGGGGTTCTTGTAAGCAGTACAGTCAATCACTTCTTATGTGCAGCTGGCCTTCTGGATCCTGAAAAGATCCATCCGGTGATACCTTTTGCGGTTATGATTCTGATCATAGTCATGTATTGGTTGCTGTTTCAGAGAGGAAAGCAGAACAGACTGATTGTTCAGAAACTGGGAAACAGACTGATGAAGTCAATCGACAGCCGTACCTATAACCCTCGGCTGAAACGGATACGCAGGCACATGATCAGAGAGGGAACACTGACCGAGCGATTGTTTGATGAGGAGTAGTGTCTTCCGGGAAAACTATAAGAAAGGCTGCTCTTCTATAACTCTTCTTCCGATCGTATAAAGCATTTCATCGACCGGGCGGCCTACAGCCGTTGCATAGCCGCAGAGAAACGAAATTGTGGGATTCTTCTCTTCTCCCAGGGCTTTCGCAAGCTGGCTGCGAGAAATGCCCATCATTGAGGCGATTCGTTCCTGGCTAAAGGTTGGATCGTGACGTGATTTTCTGAATTCCCAGTCTTCCCGAATCACCTCCATTGCCACTACCGCATGCGCTTCCTTCCACCATGATCATCAGGAACAGATCATCCTCACTGATGTCAGGAAAATGGGAATGGAGAGACAAAAATCTCTCCATCAGGATTCGTGACCCTGGCCCAATGCTGGTTCTTACCAACATCGATACAGATAAAATAGTCCTTCATAAATACCTTCCTTTCTGTATGACTATTTATGAATGTGATGGATCCACCAGCTCTGCATACAACACATGAAGCGTCCTTAAACCTGGAGATACGAATTCATCCCTCCGCAGAGGGAGACTCACCTAACTGTTATGTAATGACCTCTTGTCAAGACCCATGATGAAAATTCTCTAAATTATTATGGATCTTATGATTCGGAGGTATAGGGAAAGAGTTCCAGGTAT
>JAEEPV010000270.1 GCA_016284975.1 Solobacterium sp. | reverse complement strand
TCACGGTTCATTCCCAGGAAGCAGATGATATTGAGACCGGCCTGAAGAAATTCGGTGCCATGCTGGGAGATCATGTCGAAGTTGGCTGCAACTCTGTTCTCAACCCGGGAACCGTGATCGGCCGCAACTCCAACATCTATCCGACCAGCTGTGTCCGCGGCTATGTGCCGGAAGGTTCGATCTGGAAGACGCATACCGGAGAGATTGTCACAAAAGAACCGTAAGGAACAGACGCTTTCGTGAAAACGGAAGCGTTTTTCTTTGGCGATTATCATATAATTAGTAAAAGAAGAGGAGACCAGCAGTCTATGAAAGAAGCTGTCAAGGAGATCAACCGGCAGCGCATTGCCCGTCTTGCAAAAAAACTGGAAGAACATAATTTTGGTGTCACGGTAACGGAAACCGCTCAGGAGGCATTTGAATTTCTGAAACGGGAGATCCCGAAACACAGTACGATCGGTACCGGCGGCAGCGTGACGCTGGATGAACTCGGTGTGATCGAATGGCTCACCGGCAATCCGGACTATCAGTTTCTGGACCGGTTTCATACTGATGATCGGAAAAAGATCTTCCGGGAAAGTCTGCTTGCGGATGTATATCTGACCAGTACCAATGCCGTTACGATGGATGGCATGCTGTATAACGTTGACGGAACCGGGAACCGCCTTGCGGCTCTTATCTACGGACCGGACAAGGTATATGTGATTGCCGGCGCAAACAAGATCGTTCCTGATCTTGAAGCGGCGAAAAAGCGGGTGGAAAAACATACGGCACCGGCGAACTGCGTGCGTCTGAAAAAGGATAACCCGTGTGTCAAGATCGGCGAGTGTGCTCACTGCAATCACGCCACAACCATCTGCAATCAATATGTGACTACCCGCAGAAGCGGGGAAAAGGGCAGGATCCATGTGATCCTGGTCAATGAGGAACTTGGATATTAAGGGGGTAAGAAGTTATGGACCAGTTAAGTAATATTATTCTGACAATCATGTTTTCGGCCATCGCGATATGGCTGTTCTACGGTTACTCGAAAACAAGAAATCTGATCTTTAAGGACAAACTCTGGAGTCTGACCCGGATTTTCTTTCTGATTGCCGGAGTGTTCTGTATTCTTTCCGCTCTGGTTTATACCAGTGCGCTGGACTGGATCCGGCTTGCGGCGATGCTGCTGTGCGTTGTCGCGTTCTTTCTTGTCCGGGACGGAATCGGGGAAGAAGGATTTGCCGTCATGGGCCGGTTCTATCCATTCGAGAACGTACGTGCATATGATTACGGGGATTACAAAAAGGATCAGTTCAAGGTCTTCTTTATTCCGGAAGGGGATGATACTCCGGTATCCCTTGCCCTGCAGAATTCACAGAAGGATGAGATCATTGCGTTTTTGAAATCAAAGATTGGGAAAAAATATACCCGCATGAAGAAAGGATAATGAAGTTATGAGTGAGATCAAAGTTCAGGCGTATGTACCGGATGAGGATTATGACAATCCTGCAATGGTAACGGATTTTTATGAATTTACCATGGCGAACTGTCTGTTTCTCCATGGATACAAGGATACCGTTATGGTATTCGACATGTTCTTCCGGGAGAATCCCGATGATCAGGGATATTCAATTTCCTGCGGACAGCACAAACTTGTAAAGTTCCTGCTGAATTACCATTTTAATGAACAGGATCTGGTCTGGCTGCGTTCCAAAGGAATGAGTCAGGAATTCTGTGATTACCTGCGCACCTACAAATGGAAGGGTGATGTATACATGCTGAGAGAAGGCACGGTATGTTACCCGCAGGTGCCGATGGTACGGATCGAATGCGATATGGTTGGTGCGATCCTGATCGAGACCTATCTGCTGCAGACGATGAACTTCCATTCTCTGATCGCTACGAAGGCAACCAAGATTTCCGGACTCTCGATCCATCAGCCGAGAAATGTCATGGAATTTGGTACAAGACGTGCTCAGGGTGCCAGTGCCGGAAATGACGGTGCCTATGCGGCCGTGCTTGGCGGATGTATCGGAACCGCGAACTGTCTTGCGGAAATGAAGTTTGGTCCGGATGTGAAAGCAGTCGGAACGATTGCCCACAGCTTCATTGAATTCTATCCGACGGAACTGGATGCGTTCCGCGCCTATGCGGAAACCTATCCGGACAGTGTTTCATTACTGCTGGATACCTACAATATCTTTGAATCCGGTCTTCCGAACATGATCAAGCTGGATGATGAACTGATTGCCAGGTATCCGAATGATCCAAACAAGCGGGTAAAGAGCGCCCGGATTGATTCGGGTGACCTTGCCCGCGGATACAAGCGCCTGAGAAAAGCACTCGACAAGGCAGGCAAGCCGTATATCAAGCTTGTTGCCTCCAACAGTCTCGATGAGAAGAAGATGGCAAACATGGAGCTTTATGAAGATGC
The DNA here is from genome assembly GCA_016284975.1 of Solobacterium sp. Lineage (GTDB taxonomy): Bacteria > Bacillota_I > Bacilli_A > Erysipelotrichales > Erysipelotrichaceae > Bulleidia. The sequence continues at coordinate 1,877 of JAEEPV010000270.1, read as the reverse complement.
GCACTTTGATTCCTATGGTGTCGGTGAGAAGCTGATCACCAGCGCTACCGATCCGGTGTTCGGAGGTGTATACAAACTGGTCGCGGTCAAGAATGCGGATGGTACCTACACCCCGAAGATGAAATGCTCGGATACCGTATCCAAGGCAATCATCCCGGGCAAACTGATGGCATGGCGCGTCTTTGATGAAGACGGGAAGGGTCAGTGCGACATTATCTCCATGGATGATGAAGTGATTGAAAACGGTGTCCCGATCACGGTTGTCAATCTTGATCCGGATGCGTTTGATCCTCTGCAGACGATTATTCCGGTTCATGTGGAACGGATCCTGGTCCCGCATATCCTCAATGGCGAACTGGTAATCGATCTTCCGACCATTGCGCAGAAAAAGGATTTTATCCGGGAACAGCTGGAAAACCGTGTATGGGAATCGGAACTCCGTCCGGAATTCCCGCATAAACATTATGTTGACCTTACACAGAAGGTCGCAAAGTGCAGAGAGGACATGTACAAGCTTCTGCACGGAGGACAGATTTGAGCAGGGCACTTGTATTCGGCGGAGCATTCAATCCGCCGACCCGCGCACATATAGAACTCGCGGAATTCGCAATGAAGGAAACAGGCTTTGACAAGGTAATCTTTGTGCCGACAAAGCAGACCTATATTGCGGATGAGCAGAGGAAAGAATATGTGTTTTCGGACGAAGAACGGCTGAAGATGCTGGATGCGGTTGCGGCAGACCATCCCTGGATGGAGGTTTCAAGATTTGAGATTGAATCGGAAACCCAGCCGCGTACTTATAAGACCCTGTGTCATTACCGGGATCGCGGAGATACCTGTTCGCTGCTGTTTGGTTCCGACAAACTGCCGGAGCTGGAAACGGTATGGCGCTATGTGGAAGAAATTGCACAGGAATTCGGCATTGTCTGTATGAAGCGCAGTGATGATGATCCCAAAGCGCTGATCGATCAGGACCCGTATCTGCGAACACTGAAACGGTATATCCGGCTGGTCGATACACCGGCTTCCACACGGTTTGTGTCCAGCACGAAAATCCGTGTGAGCCTGGCGGAAATGAACCGGGAATTTCAGAAACTGAGCAGCGATACGCCACCAGAACTTCATGACATACTGCTTGAAGTAATCGGCGGGAAAGGACTATCGGCATGAAGAATCGGATGATCAAGGCTGGTACTGCTGCAGTACCGATGAAGGTTGGAAATGTTGCCTTCAATACCGAAGCGATCATAGAGATGATGAACACTGCAAAGGACTGCGGTATTCTCGTATTTCCGGAAATGTGTATTTCCGGCTACACCTGCGGAGATCTCTTTAACCAGGAAGCACTTTTAAGTGGTTGTGAAGAAGGACTGCGGAAGATTGCAGAAGCAAGCACAAAGCGAAAAGGCCTGACCATAGTCGTCGGTCTTCCGGTAAAGTATCAGAACAGTCTGTATAATACCGCTGCGATTGTTTCTGAGGGTGTGATTGCCGGCATTGTTCCGAAGATCAATATTCCTTCCTACAGTGAGTTTTATGAGACCCGCTGGTTTACTTCCGGGAAAGATGTCATTGGAAGAGAACTGAAGATCGCAGGGCAGACGGTTCCGTTTGGTATTGATATTCTTGCCGAAGATGAAACAGTATCTGCCGTACTGGGCATTGATATCTGTGAAGACCTCTGGGTACCGGATCGTCCGAGTACACATGCATGTCTTGCAGGAGCCAATCTCATCGCCAACCTTTCGGCCAGTGATGAGATCATCGGAAAGGCAGATTATCGCCGGAATCTGGTCCTGCACCAGAGTGCAGACTGTTACTGCGGCTATATCTACTGCAGTGCAGCAGTGGATGAGTCGTCCACGGACCTTGTCTTC
>JAEEPV010000269.1 GCA_016284975.1 Solobacterium sp. | reverse complement strand
CCTCGAGGTATTATAACTGAGCATCTGGAGAAAGTTGGGCCTGTAGCTCAGGTGGTTAGAGCGCACCCCTGATAAGGGTGAGGTCGTTGGTTCAAGTCCATTCAGGCCCACCATCGTTTCTCTTCAGATTAAACATATATGGGGTTATAGCTCAGCTGGGAGAGCACCTGCTTTGCAAGCAGGGGGTCAGGAGTTCGATCCTCCTTAGCTCCACGAAATGATTGGGGAGTCAATGATTCCCTTTTCTTTTTTATGTTAACTGTTTTTAAAGTATAGGAATTCTGTTTATTGATAGATAATATGAGATTATAAAAATGCCATACAGAATCGTATCCGAAGAATACAACTGGCATTTCTTCCGACACCCGTCCGAAACCAAAACCAGCGAACCCTGATTGGATTATGATCCAGGAAAGGATACAATGGTTGGGTAGTAAGGAGTTCCTCTGATGAATAACAACCTGATCTATTTACTGTTTCTGGCAGTTCCGTTTGTTACCGTACTGTTTTTACTTTTTGTGGCGTCATTCTACAAGGTTCAGAAAAAGGAGTCCATTATCCAGGATATCTTCCCCATTTTCAAGGGAATCTGGAATTCGTTCCGGCCCAGTTCCGCTGACGGAAAGGAACCCTTCACCTCGAAGTTTCTGGATCTGTTTCAGAAAGCCTACAATGACGAAACCCTCCAGGTAAGTGAAAACAAGAACAAGTATTACCTGTACAAGATCCTGATCCTGGCTGTGGTTTCCTCCGTTCCTTTCCTGATGCTGGTAATGCTCAACGAAAAAGACCTGCTGTTGGGAGACACCGAATGGAGTAATATCTATCTCTACACCATTGTCGCGGTTCCGCTCATTCTGGCCTATCTGCTGAACAAGTATATCAATGTCCGGCATTATCGCGATCTGTGGGTTACCCATTCAAAGATCAAGTCCCATATCGACTGGCGGATGATGGTGTTCATCAAGGAATATGAAACCCAGAAGACGAAAATGAAGCCGGAAGAATCGGAAGCCCTGCTGGAATCCCTGCAGAAAAGCTTCATTGATGATATGTGCGAATTCTACAACACCAGTTCCATTGAGGTTTCCGAAAAGGTCATGTCCAAAGACGAGAACATGTTTCAGGAAATCCTGTCGATCTTTTCAAAGGAATAATCATGAGGAATCGCCCTGCGTTGGGCGGTTTTTTTATCCGCGGCAGGTTTACCCTTTTTCTTCCGGCATGGCATAAAAAACTGACACCTTCTGCGATGCCATGGGTTATGTGTTCAGAGAAAGCTCAGACACAAACAGCCGTACGTCCCAAAGACTGACAGATGAAATCTCCGGCTTTCTGTTCGGTAAAAAAGTGAGGTGCTGCATTACGGGGAATCATGGATTTCCTTTTGTTGTTTTCACTACTGATATTGTTATTGCACCTAGTCGAACCCTTTTTACTCCTGTACTATAGATGTAAGTGGAGGAAAATCTTTATGGTTAAGCGCTGGATCAAAACTATCCTGAGTCTTACATTGATTCTTGTTTTCGGCGCATGCGGGCATGGAACGAATACGAAGGACGTATCCCTTGTTGACTTCACCGGCATGAACAAGAATGATGTGGAAACCTGGAGAACAGACAACAACATCAGCACCGACGAGGTGAAATATGCCTACGAATACAATGAAACAATTCCCAAGGATATCGTCATTTCGCAGTCCATCCCGGCTGGTCAGCCGCTGGATGGCAAAAATCTTACAATTACACTCTCGAATGGCGTAGATCCTCAGGCAGAAATCACTCTGATCGACTTCACCGGAATGAGTCTTGCGGAAATCCAACAGTGGTTCGTCAATGAACACTTCGAACACGTCAGTATCGAATATGTCTACGATCCTGCCATTCCGGTCGGACAATTTGTCAGCACAAGCGTAACGGATGGAAAAGCCTGCCGTGATGAACCGATCGTCATTCAGATCTCCGGTGATCCGGAACAGGCTGGCGTCGCTGTAACCGTACCGGATATGACTGGCTGGACACAGAGTCAGACAGAAGAGTGGGCCAACACCAATCAGATCACGATTGATTACAGCATAACGATGAGTGAAACCGTACCACAGGGATGTGTTGCATCACAGTCTCCGGTTCCCAATTCCGAAATCGTTAAAGGCGACCACATGCAGGTTTCCATTTCAGGCGGCACACAGGTACAGGCGATTGATCTTACCAGTATGAGCACAGATGACATCAATGCCTGGGGAACACAGAATGATATTCAGATCTCCTGGATTCAGTGCTGGAACGCCGCTCCAAGCGGAACGGTTTACTGGAATCAGCCGAATACCGGAACCATGCGCATCGGCGATATCATGAAGGTCTATATCTCCGTCGGACCGATTCCGGTCGCGGATTATACCGGCACTTCCTATCAGAACAATTTCATGGGCTGGCTGAATTCCATAAATGATCAATACTATCAGTCAGCGAATCTCAATGTCACAGTTTCCACACAGGCAACCAGCGATGTGGATGACGGCGTAATCATCAGCCAGCAGCCCAACAGCGGTTACCTCAATCCGGGAAGCACGATCAATCTGGTCGTCGCCCAGCATGTGGATCCTCAGCCGACACCGGCACCAGGCGGACTGAAAGTCAACGTTCCGTCCATGACCGGATCCAGTGAATCCGATTTCCTTGGTGCACTGCAGGGTTACGGAATGGCGGCAGGAAGCCGCACCGAACAGTATTCCAACGTAATCGCACAGGGATACATTCTCTCCAATGACACCGGAAGCTTTGATCCGGGAACCGCGATCAGCTATGTCGTAAGCCTTGGTCAGTTCAAAGTCATTCCACAGTACTGGGCAGGAAAGTTCTACAGTGACCTTCAGAACTACATCGACAGTGCCAACCGAATGGGTGCCAATGTATCACTGGATGCAACCTATCAGAACACGAGTGATCAGAACTCTGACAATCGGGTCAAGGATGTCACCGGACCGCTTGATGACGGCGTAGTTCATGTCACGGTCTGGCGGTTTGTTCAATTGAGATAAAACCCAATCACCTGATTCTGGTTCGCATATGTTTTTAAGAATAACTTGATTCAACGCAACAGGAACAGGAGGAGCGCAGATGTGCCTCTCCTGTTTTTTCGTTATCAGCTTCGATGTGGTCTGCCCGGATTCGGTTTTCCTGATAATCAATCCACATCCTAAACACACAAAAGGCGCTTCATTCAGCGCCTGTCGTTATCTGTATTGAATCAGGCTGTTTCGTTTTCCAGGCAGAATTCCGAAACTATTCAGATTCCTCCGGTACCATCTTTTCCGTTGATTCCTCCGGTGTTGTTTCTTCCTCCGGTGGTTCTTTCTTTGCAAGCCACTTTTCGAACTGAAGCTTGATGAACGCTCCAACCGGAACTGCCAGCAGCATTCCCAGGATTCCGCCTACCGCGCCGCCTGCCAGCAATGAAGCGATGACCAGAAGCGGATGAATCTGAATCGCACCGGCAAGCAGTCTTGGATTCAGAATATTTCCGTCAATCAGCATAATAATCTCAAGCACAACCAGTCCGATAATGATCATCCGAAGATCAAATCCATTGATTACATTGGCAAGAATGACTGCGATATATCCAAGTGTCGGACCAACGTAAGGAATCAGATTACCAAAACCGGTAATAAAGCCAATTACTACGGCATACGGCATTTTGATCAAAGAGAATACGATTGACACTGTCACACCAACGATAATTGCGTCAACCGACTGTCCGCGGATGTATCCGGAGAAGCACTTGTCCGCATCCGCAATGATTTCTTTCCACTTGGCAATCGCTCTGGAAGAAAGGAGCTTGTGCAGTACATTTCCCCAGTAATTCGCAAGATTCTCTCCGTCAATCAGGAAGTAAATCGAGAAGATCACACTGAACATCAGCGTTGAGAAAACTCCGGCAACGGATGAGATTGCACCACTCACGGAGCTTCCGATATTCGGGATATTGATATTCATTTTCTCAAGATATTCCCTTGCTTTTTCGATCAGTGTATTCAGTTCTCCGGAATACGTCTCAAATAAGGAAGTGATGCTGTCGAAATTGATATTCGTGATCAGCTTGGATGATACCAGCGCAAAAAACAGTAGAATCGCCGCAAAGATCAGAATCATGCAAAGAAACACGGAAACTGTTCTTACCTTTTTTGCCTTTGGAAACATCTTTTTGAACTGTCGTTCCGTATGATGAACCATCGGCAGAATCAGATATGCGATTACACCGCCAAGTACGATCGGTTTAAACACTGCGTCAAGCAGCTTTTTCAAAACACCCAGAACCGGCAGAGATTTATAAATCGCGCATCCGAGAAAGACGGTCACCAACGTAGCCAAACCGGCATAGGTGGCAATTTTCAGATACTTGCGATCCAGTTTTGCAAAAAAGTTTTTCATAATCAATCCTCACAAAGACACTGTTTATTCTACTTCAAATCCAATTTAAATATAGATAGATAAGGATTATTTACTATAATTCATGCATGAACATTACAGTTCTGACAATCTTTCCGGATCAATTCACCAGTTTTCTGGAACACCCGCTGGTACGCCGCGCAGTTTCCAACAATCAGCTCCATCTGAGAATTCTGGACCTCAAATCGTATGCGGACGGCAGCTTCCGTCATATAGATGAAAGCCCGTATGGCGGAGGTATCGGAATGATAATGCGATGTGAGCCGGTTTACCGCTGTCTCGATTCGATCCGCACCCCCGCCAGCCGGATCATCGCGTTTACACCATGCGGCACAGCCTACACGCAGAAGGATGCGCACAGACTTTCCAAAGAAACGGATCTGATCCTGTTATGCGGTCATTATGAAGGCATCGATGAGAGGATCCTGAACGCTGTCGATGAACAGATATCCGTCGGTGATTATATTCTCAGTGGCGGGGAGCTGCCTGCCATGACGGTAATTGACTCGATTGTCCGGCTGCTGGATGGAACACTCAAAGAAGGTGCGGCCGCCAACGAATCCTTCGAAACCGGCCTTCTGGAACATCCACAGTATACACGGCCGGAAATGTATCGCGGAATGCAGGTTCCGGAAGTACTGCGCAGCGGCCACGCTGAAAAGATCCGTATCTGGAAGCGAAAGGAATCCCTGCGCAGAACACTGCACAGCCGGCCGGAGATGCTGGATGCCGTGACTTTGAGCGAGGAAGACCTTGGACTGCTTGAAGAAATCCGAAACGAAGAAAATCAGCCGATCGATCCGGAACGATAATTCCGGACGACCCGCTGATTTTTTATCCGAACGAATGCTGTACAACCGTTTCCGAAGAGACAACTTCTTCGCTTTCCACGGATGATTCTGTGTATTCGACAATGGTTCCGGAAGACGATTCTTCATAGGAAGCCACAGGCGGCACATACACCGGATCCGGTGTAGCTTCCATTACGGCAGGCGGTTTCACTGTCGGTGTTTTGTCCGGTTCTTCTGTTTCTTCTTCCCCGTCTGCGTAGTGAACTTCCAGCAGCTTTACCGTCCGGTTTCCGCTGCGATCCTGCACGACGTATTCAACAGACTGCGTATTTTCTTCTCCCAGTGCGTCACTGCATTCCACCCTGTCCGTCAGGTCTCCGTCCACATTGTCTTTCGCATTTACAAGATAGGCAAGGCAGGAGAACTTCGTAACCCGAAGCAGTTCGATATGATCATTTGAAAGCGTGATTTCCGGAGCAGTTTCATCAATGATCCGAATCCTCATCAGCTTCTGTATCGTACCATCCCTTGTCTCTAGTTCATAACAGACCAGACGCTCTTCCGGCATTTTCGCAGTAAAGGAATCCGGCAGGATCAGATGGGCATCTTCACCCTGAACTTCTTTTACATATGCAGAAGGTTCAAACGTCATTCCGCAGGCAAGACGGATTTCATCCGATGTCAGCGTCAGTACCGGTACATCTGTTTTCGGTCTTGTAATTACAATCACCGCAATTCCAAGCAGCGACAGAATCACTGCTCCAATAATCAATATCGGAACTGAACGCGGTTTCTTTGGAATCGATGGAGATTTTCCCTCCTTCATCTCGTTTATCAGTTCTTCCATTTCATCTGAAGCAATCCAGGGTTTTGCAATCTGGCGCACCTGTTCTTTGCTCAACCCGGAACGAAGGGCAGAACGCAGCACCCCCATCTGCAGATAGTTAAACTCCTGTCTGCTGAAGAGCTTCAGTTCTTCCTCACTCAGTTCTTCCTGTCGCCCTTTTTCAATCTCACTGCGCTGAAGAAACGTCATTAGCTCAGTACTGAAGTCACTCATCCGATTTCCCTCAGTGCCTGAATGACGATCCGGCTGTCCGTTTTTTCCATATCACAGGTCACCAATGTCACAAGTCCACCGCCTTCATACACTTCACCCTCCCGGCGCTGATCCAGATATGGAATCGAATCTTTGATCATCTGCATTACTTCTTCCGTATTTCCGGTATTCGGATCCGCCCATCCGGTTTCTGTTTCTTCTTCCAGATCATAGGTCGCGGAGGAAATGATCCGACATGGAATCAGACCTTCCTGCGATTCCAGCAGAAAGGATGGATGGTTTTGAAAGTAATCTTTGTCCCGATATTGTTTGAGAAAGGTAAAGCACCAGTCTTTTGTTTTGGAGGAATGGCCATAGATCACAAGATTGACCGGACTCGAAGCGCATGGATCACAGAAGACCGAACCCATGGTGTCATTTTCTCCCCGCACATTGTGTTTCAGAGCATATGCCGCATCTGGTGTGCAGACGACCGGAATTGCCCGGTACTTGTCTTTGTCCGTAAACCGCAGCACATACTTCACGCGCGGATTGATCTTCTGCCACGCTTCCAGTGTCAGCGGCTCCTCATCCAGTGTATGAATGTATTCTTCCGCCATGGAAGAATTCGGATTTTGAAGCTGCGGAAGATCCGTTGGATACTTTGTCAGTGCAGCTGAGCCCGCAAGCGGAAACAGTGTCAGTACCACCTTAACCCAGGGACGCAGTTTCCGTTTCATAGTTTTCTCCTGTGCGCCGTGAGATCAGGATTTTCCGGATCTCTTTTCTTCGGGTTACAACCTTCGCATTGGTTCGGGTATTGGTTACGGTATCGACCGTGTATTCCGACTTTGGCACGATAACCGCACAGGCTTCTCCGATCAGATAACCCAGCGGTGATTTGGTTTCACAGATGCGAACAGAATGACCATATTTCACTTCCGGCAGAAGAATCATTCCTTTTTCCACATGAGCTGGCGATACAACGTCTTCTTTGCTTACCAGATAGTCTCCTTCTGCCAGATCCGCGAATACGATTCTTCCATCTGCTCCGGTATATCCATCCAGAACTGTTTCATTTGGTCCCGCCACTTTCACATATATTCCGGGTGTTCCGGTCGTGACGGTTTCCTGTGAAATGTCTTTCGTCAGATACCAGGTATTGCCGCGGGAATCCCGGACTGTCAAAGCAGTGAGGTTTTCATCGCTGCTTTCAGTAGAAATTACTTCAAGCGTATCTTCCTCCTGCCAGCCGGCAGCTCCGGGAATCGTTGCAGGGGTCAGCCGATATTCCAGATCCCGGATCCGGATTACCGCCTGATTTTCTCCGTCGGAACGAATCGACCAGGTCTCGCCGCCATATGACAGTGTCTCTTTCTGTTCTTCAAGTGCCTGGTGAACCAACTGCCAGCCTGGCATCTCAGCCGTACGATTTACCATTCGTTTGACGGAATCACCTGGCGCAGAGAGACCTGCATCAAGCGCTTCCTCAAAGGTGATTGGCAAACGGTTTTCTTCATGTGTGCTTCGCATCAGAATACCGCCGCTGACATATTCTCCCATCATCTGTGCACCATATGTTTCATTATTCTGCACTGCACGTACCGTAAAGACTGTTTTTGAACTGTCATCGAGATCGATCAGCTGACATTCTGTTATTTTCCGTTTCCCGGAAAGTTCTCCAAATACATCCGGAACTGCTTCCTTTTTTACAGATATCACCTGATATTGCCGGATTGCACTGACCGGTTCCTTTTCAATCTGTTCAAACACCGCACCAGCTCTTGGATTCTTAAGCGAACGGGTGATATCGGTATACTGCATCGGTGCAGTTACGCTGTATCCGTTTACGGGAATGTGATAGCTTCCCTTAAACGCCCCGTCTTCCAGTCTGGAAAGAATCACTTCTTCCTTCAGGACCTTTTCAATCCGGTAGATATGCTTTTTTCCGGCGGTCTTTGTCGGCCATACGGAAACAATATCACCCGCGTTTGTTTCATCCGGAATATCCGCAATCGTTATCTTCTCCCGATAAGAGGAGCTTTGTTTTTCATCGATCACCGTCGTTTCATCGGTAACATCTTCCGCTGTAAACCAGGCGTTGTTCAGAGGGATCCGATGATCATCCTGATCGACTTTATACACCTTTACCGCGATCCGACGCAGTCTGTTTTCCAGAGATGCCTGTATCGTATTGGTTTTCGCATCTGCATTCATGGTGAAAGTATGAGTCACTTCTGCAGTGCCGTAATCATATCCTTCCGGAAGCTCTGCCTCGCAGGCAAGATACGTTCTTCCCCATTTCAGTCCGTTTACACGGAGCTGTCCCTTCACATGTTCCGGACTGACGGTATCAAACTTCTCTGGCTGTTCGGTAATCGGATCAAGGTACCAGTAGGTACCCGGTTCCAGATCCGAAACATCTACGGTTCCATATGAATCACTGACCGCCTGTTTTACCTTTCTGTTCATTGATTCATCCGAACAGATGATTACCTGCTTCCCGGCAATCGGCATATTGTGATTTGTACTGTCCACAATACGGATGTACTGATGACCGGTGATTCCTGCAAAGACAGGCAGACCGACAATTTCACCTTCCGGTTCCGTTAATGAGAATATGATCCGTTCTGCCCGGATGATATCACCATCCGCATCGGTTATCTCTAGCACCGCGGTCGCGTTGGCATTGGAAGAAAGCGTCCAGGTACCATCGATGTTTTCCAGACGTATGTGTGGATTCTCACTTCGCAGACGACAACTCCACTCACCCGGTTTCAGAGGAAGACTGTACGTATTGCCGGTGTGGTAATAATGCAGCGCCTCTGTTTCATAGGTATTGAGATCCGGAAATTCTTCCGCCGTTTCAACGGTATGACTGTTCTTCTTTTTGACTTTCAGAATCGTTCCGTGCGTATCGTCGTGATCAATGGAAAGAATTCGGTATGTTTCATTTTGAACTTCAATCGTATCCCCCGCGATCCATTCTGTCGGAGTATTCCGAAATGTTTCCAATGTGAACGGATCCTCTTCCCCTGCTTCTTCCGTAATCACAAATACCTCACCGGCTGTATTACGGACGGTTATCTCGTTTTCTGTTATCGACTGAATCTCGTACAGAACGTCATTGATTCTTACATGCATGCCGGATTTCTTTACGCCATATCGCGCAAGATCCGCATCTTCGTACTGCAGACCCTGCGGCTTATCTACTTCCACCCGGAAGGACGGCGCCTGTTCTTCATACGGATCATGGCAGTTCGAATCGGTCACCTCCTGCACAATAATGGTCTCTGCGGTTTTACCATCCTCTGCCTGCAAACGAATCGTTTCATAGCCGGATGCAGATTCCCGGATCACCTCATAGGAGATTCCATCGACTTCAATCGGTCCGCTCGTCTGTGTCAGTTCTTCTGCGGAAAGAGGCGCATCTGCATTCCATGCATAGACTAGTTTTTTCTGATAGTCACTGCCATTGCGCAATGTCATGGTTCCCCGTCCGTCGTCTTCATAATCCGTATTCACAATGAGATATCGGATCCCGTCCTTTTCAAACACATCTCCGCTGCTCAGTACATTGTTATACATCACCAGAAACGTATCCCCGGGTTTATACACTGCGCCCCGTTCTGTTTCCTGATCCACAACGGTCTGCCAGGTAACCGGCATCACGCTTCGAACCGCTTCCGGAGTCACTTCATAGCGGCCGCGAAAGGATTCCACAATTACTTTTTGATTGATCTCTTCTGCGTAAAGAACGGTATATTCCACATTATTGGCATCGGTAAACCGGCTGCCTGTACCGGCGTTTTCCGGCAGATTCTGCCAGCTGAGATCTCCCTGCGTTCCTTCTTCCGCATATGCATAAAGATGAAGTGAAGACTTGCTGGTCAGACTGTTCTTTGGAACCTGAATCGTCTGCCAGTCCACATCGATCTGTTTTTCATCCCGCTCTTCCACGGTGAAGGTCACCGGTATCTTTGTCGTATGAAATGCCTTGTCCGTATGCCTTCCATCGTTTACTTCCGCAAGATACTCCATTCCGTTTACTCCAAACGAAAGGATCAGTGATACTTCATCCACTTCCTTTACCCGGTAGACAACTCCGTCTTTTAACAGTTCTTTTCCGACTTCTCTGTCCGCCGCATCAACTTCTTCGTACTGCGGACCAGCATAATTGATGGAATCCACCTTTGCCAGTTCTTTCTGCCGCGTCAGTCCAACCGGACATCCTTTCGGATCATACGGATCCAGGCATGCGCCTCCTTCCGTCTGTTCACCGCCTATCAGTTCCTGATAACTCAGATCACTGCTCAGTCCGTCATAAACCCGGTTGTTCTCATCCTCTTCAGAAGCTCTGTGGATTACTTCCGTTGCCCGGTCTGTAATCTTATATCGATTTCCTCTGCTGTCGCTGACGATGTAAACCGGATTCTGAACAGCTGTCACGATGAACTGTTCTTCTTTTGACACGGTTTCCGGAATATCTTCATAGGAGATCCACTCCGGTGCCGTGATGGTCATTTCGTTTCCATCCGCTTCCACTTTCATGGCATACGGACCGTTCTGCAGTACGGTAAATGTGATCTGCCGCATCTCATACGAACTGCCGTCCTCGGAATACGGATAACAAAGCACAAACTGATCTCCTGCCATCAGATTTCTGGCATCCGGTATATCGCTCCACTCCGGTTTGGGGTCCCGCAGGCTGATTGTGTATTTCCGGTCCGGACTTGCGATGAGACTGTTCGAATTAATCGATTTGAGTGTATAGACCGTACGGCCGACTTCAAGACGGCTGCCCCGCTGCAGCGGAACATTCTGTTCCTGCGAAGCTGCTTCAAATGCCGCAAAATCCGGTTCACTGGTTTCATTAACCAGAATGTTTGCTTTCTGTTCGGTTTCATTTACAGATACTGTCACAAAACCCCCGTCCGCCTGGATATCGGTAATCACCGCTTTCCGCACACGGACATCATCGTCTTCCGTATCAAATGTTCCATGCATGGAAGAAACTTCTCTTGCTTCAATTTCATCTCCGACACTCGGATTCTCCTTCAGCTGATATCTGGAGAAGCAATTCGTATCTGCAGGCTGGTATTGACTTGCTTTAACAGCATCCAGGATATACTGGCTGTCGATAATTTCCCTGATCTCATACAGGAACCCGTTAAATACAAAGCTGTCTCCAACCTTAAGGCCGCTTCGTTCTTTCAGCTGTCGATAGGTAATTGCCGGTGTTTTCATTCGTCCGAGATTTACTTCGGTTCCATAGTCCGTCGGATCTTTTGAAAGATCCAGATCACCGGTTTCATAGAATACAAACTTCGCACCATTGATCTTCGTCACCGGATCTTCTTCGTCCTGTTTCGTAAGTTCAAGCGTCACATCGCGGAGCCTGTTCACAAACGAGTAAACTGCTGAAGCACCGGTCGATGTCGTTTCAACAGACCACGGACGGTCATCTGTATCAAACGCATTCGCACTCTTTACTTCCCGAATCCACCATTTCTTCCCCTGCGGAAGAAAACCGTTGATTCGCAGTATTCCATCCGGATCAACCGGGAATCTTCGGATCGAAGAACCATCTTCCGTCATGATCGGATAATACATACGGGTCACATTTTCAATATTCGAATTACCATCTT
>JAEEPV010000030.1 GCA_016284975.1 Solobacterium sp. | reverse complement strand
TATAGATCCGAACCCGAGGGAAAACGTGATCCTGACGAAAACAGAATCCTTGACTATGAAGGGTAGGGTAAAAAACCGAAGTACGGACGGAATAAAAATGTGATGGTTATCGGTGGGAGCGGCAGCGGTAAGACGAGGTTTTTTATAAAACCCAACCTGATGCAGAAGCATTCCTCTTATGTGGTGACTGATCCTATAGGGACTGTTGCTCCGGAGTGCGGAAACGCACTGCTGAAGGGCGGATGGAATTACAAACCTGCAGCGGGATGTGAAGACAGATGCTCTGACACCGGAAGGGAAACCTGTTGCTGCTGGCGGCTCCGGGCTTGGTCTCTCCATTGCGGAAAATCTGATGAAGCTGATGGGAGGAACGCTGAAACTGTCTGTAGATGGGGATCTGTTTAAGGTGATATATATACCTTGTTCCATCCCTTCGATTGAAATAACGTAAAAGAACAGTTCACTGAGACACACCTACAGATTAAGGCTGTTTTCATCCAATAAAAAGTTGCGGATGCCAATCGTTACGATTCCCATTTCGTTCCTGCGTACTTTGATATCATCTCGTACAACAATGATTTTCTTGAAGGAATCGCCGATTGCGTTGAGCAGACGCTCTTCCTGTTCCTGCTTTTCCGGGGTAGTCATGGCAAAGGCAGATTGGATATAGTATTTTTCACTGCCACGAGTTACAACAAAATCCACTTCAAGCTGCTTTTTTGTGGTTATGTTTTTACTGTTTTTTCCGAATTGTTCAATAAGACCCACATCCACGTGGTAATCGCGGATCCGTAGTTCGTTATATATGATGTTTTCCATGATGTGGTTTTCTTCCATCTGCCGGAAGTTCAGCCTTGCGTTGCGCAGCCCCATATCCTCAAAATAGAACTTTGTCGGAGAGCCGATATATTTCCGCCCTTTGATGTCGTACCTGACAGCTTTGCTTACCAGAAAGGCGTCAATCAAGTAGTCGGTATATTTTTTCAGCGTTTTGTCGCTTATATTCTTTTTCTTGACTGTTTTGAAGGTATTGGCCAGCTTTAAAGGGTTGGTAAGAGAACCGACGGCAGAAGCAAGAATATCAACTAACTCGTCCAATTCCTCGCGGTTGCGTACCTTATGACGATCAACGATATCACTAAGATACACCTTCTGAAAGAGCGACATGAGGTATTCCGCCTTTTCCTCCGGTGTTTCTCGGGAGAGGATCAACGGCAGGCCACCATAGGTGAAGTAATCGTCCCATGCCTGGTCTGTGCTGCCCCTATAAACACTACAGTACTCACGGAAGGAAAGCGGGTAAATACGGATTTCATCTCCACGGCCCCGGAACTCTGTAACCAGATCGGAGGAGAGAAACCTGGAATTGCTGCCTGTTACGTAAACGTCCGCATTGCGAATATGCAGGAAGCTGTTTAGTACATCCTCAAATTCCGCGAGAAGCTGTACTTCATCCAGAATGATATAATAGGGATCGCTGTCAACAATCCGTTCTTTTACGTATTTCAGTATATTGTCTGGGTCGCGCAGTTCTTTATTACTACGATCATCCAGGGCGATCTCAACAATGTGATCTTTCCGGACACCCTTGTCCACCAGATAATTATGGAACAGATTGAACAGAAGGTATGATTTTCCACATCGGCGAACACCGGTTATGATCTTGATCAGCCCGTTCTTCTCCCGTCGGATCAATCGATTCAAATAGATGTCACGCTTGATTTCCATATTGCACCTCGCTTTCAAAATAGGTGTCTGCACACCTTTTTTCGTAATTATTCTACGAGATATGACTGCGTAAGTCAAGAGAACACCATTTTGCCAAATCGAGGGTCAGAATTTCGCCAAATCGTCCTCCCTCTCCATACTCATTGCTCCCCCTGTCAAAATATGTTATAATACCTTTTATCTGACAATTCATTATATTCACGTGGCAAAATGAAGCCTCCGCTATGACCTTCAAAAGAAGCAGACCAGGGGAATCGAGCAACATGATAGGGGTGCATTTATGAGAGTTACAATCGGGAAAAAAGTCAGAACCGTGATCCTGATCGTAGTGTTCACGTTGATCATAGGTGCGGTACTTATGGGATTTCGTTTTCTGACGGAGTTCATCAGGATCATGGCCAACGGCCAGATCCAGGCGGCGCAGGCATTGGAGAATCTGGACCAAATGACAGCGCAGTTAAGCGATGATGCGGACGTGATCCTTGCGCAGAGTACCGCAAAGACAAAGATTGCTGCACGGGCACTGTCGGAGAAGGATTTCAGCGGATGGAACGGCGATATCTGCGCGTTCGGTGACGGTTATGTAATAAGGATCGAGAATAATCGTGCCGTGATACCGGCGGATGCGCCGATCGTGGCGGCATGGGATATGAACGCAAAGGATTATCCTCAGTTCTCCGAAGAACAGCTGAAAACCTATCAGGAAGGAAACTGTTTTTATGACCTGAAAAACAAGGTCATGACCAATATCAGCAGCGAGCCCATTACAGGCAGCTATGAATATGCGGAGTTTGTGCCCATTGTCGATCAGATCGATTATGCGAACCGGGCAAGAGAGGTACTTGAAAACGTAAAAGCACTGGAGAAGGCTTACGACATCCAGATCATTCTGAGAGATGAAGAAAGCGACAGCATCATCTATTGGCCGGAGGGGCTCTCCGGGTACGAAGACAATCTGGAAGCGGTCGGTATCAAAAAGGCGGAGGGACTGAAAGAGGAAAGCCTTCAGGGAGAGGCGACTCTGAATAACGATTTTTACCACTATGTGACAAAAACCATCGGCGGGCATTATCAGGGAGTGGTGCTGAGCTCCCTCTTCAACGGACTTGAGAAGGTGCTCCCCCTTGTGATCCCGGTCTGTGCCATCATATTCGCCTGCTTCTTCGTCTTTGCATTCTGGGTCTTTTCCGTGTTCAGATTTGTGCGTACGGAGAGACTGTCATTAAATCAACAGAAGAATTATATGCCGAAACGGATCCGAAGCGTTTCCTTCGGCTTTCACATCATTTCCACGCTGGTGGTTTTTGCTTCCGCCATATACGGATGTGCATTGATCGGCCTGTATCAGGCAAATGCAGACTGCAACCGAACCATGGAAACGCTGTTTGAAAGGATCGATGCCAGTGAAGGACAGCTGGACGAG
>JAEEPV010000268.1 GCA_016284975.1 Solobacterium sp. | reverse complement strand
GGCCGGCGGATCGGTTCTGGTCCGCTACGACGACACGGTGGTACTTTCCGCCGCGACTGCGAGTTCTCAGGCGAAAGATACAGATTTCTTTCCCCTGACAGTTGTTTACAATGAAAAAATGTATGCCAAGGGTGAGATTCCGGGCGGATTTCTGCGCAGAGAAGGCAGACCGACCGAGCACGCAACCCTGACTGCCCGTCAGATCGACCGTCCGATCCGTCCGCTGTTTGCGGAAGGGTTCCGGAATGAAGTTCAGATCGTTAATACTGTGCTTTCCTGTGATCCGGATCGGGATGCAGGCATGACTGCACTGTTTGGTTCATCCCTGGCACTGTGTGTTTCCAATATTCCGTTCAATGGTCCGGTAGCTGGTGTCATCATCGGCAAAGTTGACGGCCAGCTGATCATCAACCCGACCGAAGAGGAAATCGAACGCAGCACCCTCAATCTGACGGTTGCCGGCACAAAAGATGCCATAAACATGGTCGAAGCCGGTGCAAAAGAAGTATCTGAAGAAGAGATGCTCGAAGCACTGATGACCGGTCATGCGGCAATCAAAGAGCTTTGCGCGATTCAGGATGAAGTAATCGCTGCCTGTGCGAAGCCGAAGATGGAAGTAGTGCTTTATGAGATCAATCCGGCAATCAAAGTATTTATCGATGCCAACGGCAAAGACCGTATCATCGCTGCCGTTTCCACGCATGGCACCAAGGAAGAGCGCTATGGTGCAGTGGAAAAGATGAATGAAGAGATGGTAGAGCGCGTTGCTTCGGAACTGCAGTGGGCGAATGAAAAAGAACTCGAAAAAGCAAAACAGCAGGCTCTGGAATACTGTGTTGAGCTTGAGGCGCAGGAAGTCCGCCGTCTGATTTCGGAAGACAAGATCCGTCCGGACGGAAGAAAGCTTGATGAGCTGCGGCCGCTGGACTCTCAGGTAGATCTTCTGCCGCGTACACACGGCAGTGCGATGTTCACTCGTGGTGAGACACAGGTCATCTCCATTACGACACTCGGTCCGCTTGGTGAAGCACAGATCATCGAAGATCTGACCAGCCAGACCGAAAAGCGGTTCATGCATCAATACAACTTCCCGCCGTTCTCCGTCGGTGAAGTCGGCCGCATGGGTTCTCCGGGAAGAAGAGAAATCGGACACGGCGCTCTTGGTGAGCGTGCACTTCTGCAGGTACTTCCTTCCAAGGATGAATTCCCGTATACAATTCGTACCTGTGCGGAAGTGGTTGAATCCAACGGTTCTTCTTCACAGGCCAGTATCTGTGCCGGCACCATGTCGCTGATGGCGGCAGGTGTTCCGATTAAGGCAATGGTCGCAGGTGTTGCTATGGGTCTGATTACAGTCGGCGATACCTATTCCATTCTGACGGATATTCAGGGTGTCGAAGATCACTATGGAGATATGGACTTCAAGGTTGCCGGAACAAGAAAGGGTATCACTGCACTGCAGATGGATATCAAAGTTGAGGGCATCTCTGAAACCATTCTGCGAGAAGCACTCGCACAGGCGTATAAAGGCCGGATGGAGATCCTCGACAACATGGAAACAGCGATTGCTGAACCGAGACCGGATGTCTCCGAATGGGCTCCGAAGTTTGCGGTTCTGCATATTCCGACCGAGAAGATCCGTGATGTCATCGGTACCGGCGGAAAGACAATCAACCAGATCATTGAGGACTGCGATCAGGTCAAGATCGATGTTGAAGAAGACGGCACCATCGCGATCTATCATATGAACCGTGAGATGATCAACAAGGCAAAGGCAATCATTGAGGACCTGACCCGCGTCGCAAAGATCGGTGAAGAATACGACGCAACCGTTACGGAAATCCGTGACAGCTTCGCATTTGTCAACCTGTTCCAGGGAACCGATGCACTGCTGCACATCTCTGAGATCAGCTGGGAACGCACACCGGATATCAAGAGCGTTCTCCATGTCGGTGATACGATCCATGTCAAGGTCATTGCGATCGATGAGAACACCGGAAAGGTGAAAGTCAGTGCCCGTGAATGCACAGAGAAGCCGGAAGGCTATGTGGAACCGAAGCGGTCTCCTAGACCTGCCCGTTCTTCGAACCGGCAGAGTAACAGGCATTCCGGAGAAGCGTTCAGCTCCTCCAAGGTAGACCGCCGCGTATTCCGCCGCAGAGAAGAGTAATCGAATCACAGAAGGGAAGCTGAAAAATAGCTTCTCTTTTTTATATGAAAACGGGCAGGGAATGCTAGAATCAAGTTATGTATGACACGAAGGAAGAACGCATTGAACATGCTGGCATGCTGATACGGGAAATCGATCAGATCGGCAGTTCGATCCGTTATGAATCAATCCGGGTGCTGCTGGAAGAGATGAAGCGGAACCTTGCAGATCTCAGGGATACACAGTACCTCTTTGACAGCGGTGAAAAAGAGCTGATCCGTCTATATGATCGGTATATGCCATACTTCATGGATATCCTGAAACAGTATGCATCACTTGAGGTTTCGGGAAACTATGATGCAATACAGAAAAGCCGTTCACAGCTGGAACAGACGCTGATTATGATGAATGAAACGATTCGGTCAGTTGTCAGAATCCTGCCTCAGGATGAGATCGATGAAGCCAACGCAAGAGCCCGGGCAGAAGAACTGCAGCGTATGCTCGAAGAACAGCGGCGCAGTGTGCTAAAATAAGGCAGTCCTATGAGAATGCGTAAAAAGAAATGGGCGGAGCCGCTTCTCGCGGATCATCCCGAGATTGTTCTGAGCGACCCCGCTATATTTAAAGGAGAGTGGAAACAACTGTTCGGCTGTGAAACGCTCCATGTTGAGATCGGAATGGGCAAGGGCGACTATCTTCACCACATGGCCCGCGCTTATCCAGACGAAGGATGGATAGGCATTGAAAGAGACCGCAGCGTAGCAGCTGTTGCCGTTCGCAAACTTGTTCAATCCGAAGATTTTACGGGTGAAAATGAGCGGGTGATTATCAGCGATGCGGCTGGTATTACCGACTGGTTTGCGCCGGGGGAGATCAATGTAATCCATCTGAATTTCTCGGATCCCTGGCCCAAGACCTACACACATAAGCGCCGACTTTCCTCAAAGAAGTTTCTGGAACGATACAG
Organism: Solobacterium sp.; assembly: GCA_016284975.1. Lineage (GTDB taxonomy): Bacteria > Bacillota_I > Bacilli_A > Erysipelotrichales > Erysipelotrichaceae > Bulleidia. The sequence goes on along the minus strand of JAEEPV010000268.1, from coordinate 12,694 downwards.
GCTGTTATTGGCAGAAAACGGAACGATCCGGATGAAGACAGATAACAAGGGCCTGTTTGAAGACAGTGTTCTGTATTTTTTGGAAAATGGATTTACGTTTACGGAATTCTCAGTGGATTATCGCAGAAACGAACATCAGGAAGATGCGTTAACCGAATATGAGCGCCGTTTTATGGAACTGGGACAGCCGATTTACCAGCTTTGTGCGGTTGTGCGGGAGAATTAAATGAAGTATTTGATGAAACTGATCGTATCTCTCAGTCTGCTTGTGCTGTGGGGATGTGCATCTTATACCGGCAGTTATGAAGATGAGCTGAACCGGAGAGTGGAACGGGCCGTCACCTGTGAAGCGGCCAAACCGAACTATTCCCATGGCGTCTACTCCTATTACAAGGAACCGCTTCTTGGTCGGATCAGCTCGGAAGAAACAAGCAATACCTTTGTCCTGAATGATGTGAAGTTTGTCATGAATCTCAGGATCTCATCGATCATCAATCAGAAGTATTACAGCGATGCCAGGGAATCAAATGGGCATACGAATCTGCAGCCGGCGGCGCAAAGCAACGGTACCTTTCTGGACTTTGAAGGAAAAGAACATCCGTTCCAGGTGACACTGTACCGTCTCAATGACAGCATTTATACCTATGCCTCATCGGATCAGGCAGAATTCTTCGCAATCAGCGGAGAACTGGAAGCACTGCAGCTTGCGGAAGCGATGATTCGAATGGCTCGATCGATCCGGGTGGATGATGATGCGGTAATCGCTGCCTATTCCAGCCGGCAGACAATTGAATATTCCCGTAAACGACTGGAACTGTTCCAGAATATCGTTCCGGAGAACGGGGTCATCGAGGAACTGTTTGAAGGCTATGGCAGCTATGCCGGCCAGGCAGACGGGGAATACTATGGTGACAACTACAACGATGATACGGTTGAATCGGAGAATCTTGATTTCTCACAGGGTGACGAGCAGCTGGATGAAACCAGCTCACAGAATACGCAAGCCACAACTGCAGAAGAACGGGAACCGGATTATCTGGAAGAAGGCCATGAATATACCAGTGAGGAACTTCCGGCGGAAACCGCGGAACCGGTGGAATGAGATCAGCCTCTTAACAACGGAAGCGAAATAGAATAAAATCATTAGGTATATATTTTTAAGAATTAAAGGAGATACGCAATGCTGAAGAAATTACAGAATCTCTTGTTTGAAGATGAAGAACTTGAAGACGAAGAACTCGAAGAAGAGGAAGAAGACGAAGAAGAGGAAGTCGTAGTTAAAAAAGAAAAGCCTGCACGCAGAAGACGCGGCAGACGTCATGAAGAAGAAGAGGAGGAAGAGGTTACCGAGGAAACGCCGGTTCAGAAGCCGGTCTACCAGGCAAAACCCGAACCCGCTCCGGCCGCTAAACCGGTGCTCAAACGCGTAGAGGTGACCCAGGCAATTTCGGTTCCGAAAACCGAAACTGCACCTCAGGAAGCATCGGCTGTACGTAAGCCGAATAATGGATACAGCAATGCGGCATTCCAGAAACCGGCAGCTCCTGTTCAGCATGCGACACCGCGGCCGATCTATGAAGAGCAGCGTCCGGTGAAGGAAGCTGCGCCGGTATTCCGGACACCGGAACCACAGCAGGCATCTTCCTTTGGTATTTCTGCGGATGATACAGCCAATTCGGTTAGAACACAGCCCCGTCGGCCGGAACCGCAGTCGAGCCAGTCTGTAAAGCGCCCCGGTGCGGTATATGAATTCCGTCCGGTCATTTCTCCGATGTTTGGTGTAGATGAAAAAGATATTAATGCGATGGCATACATCGCAAAACCGGAGCCGATGGATGAACCCGATCCGACGCATCATGCGACACAGCTTCTGTCTCCGATCTATGGAGCGAATGAAGGAGCACCGGAGAACACCACCTTTACCAATGAGATGCAGCGGATTCCGAGCTTTGACGGATCTGCATATCAGCCGCAGCCGCAGCCGGAAGAGAATACATTCCCCGAATTCTCTCTGGATGATATTCTCTCGGCACGGGATGAAGAATTCACCCGTCAGAATGTCTTCAATAACAATCAGGAATACCGCACACCGGATATCGATGAAACAGCAGTAATCGATTCCAACCAGTATTCCCCGTATGACCAGCAGACGCTGGATTTCGATCGGAAACGTTAATTATGTATTACTTCATTGGAATTAAAGGGACAGGCATGGCATCACTTGCCTGTCTTCTTGACGATTTAGGGGAAGAGGTAATGGGGAGTGATCTTTCAAAGCACTTCTTTCCGGAAGATGAGCTGCGCAGAAGAGGTATCAGAATCCTTGATTTTGATCCTGCAAATATAAAGGACAACATGCATGTCATCATCGGAAATGCTTTTTTAGAGGATTTTCCTGAGGTGGCTGCAGCCCGTTCCAATCCGACCTGCATCTGTCAGCGTTACCACGAGTTTGTCGGAACGTTTATCCGCAATTACATCACGATTGCGGCAGCCGGTTCCCATGGCAAGACCACGACAACCGGTATGCTTGCGTGCATGATGCAGGAAGCCGGAGAAACCGGCTGGCTGATCGGAGACGGCGGGGGACATGTTACAAACACCACAAAATACTTCTGTCTGGAAGCGGATGAGTTTCAGCGTCACTTTCTGGCGTTCTATCCGGAATATGCGATCATAACGAATGTGGAGATCGACCACGTCGACTATTTCAAAGATGATGCGGATTACCGCAGTTCCTATGAAGCCTTTTCCAATCAGGTATCCAAGGCAATTGTGATCTGGGGAGAGGATTCCGAAGCGAGAAAACTGAAGCTTTCGGATAACGTTCCGCATTACTGGTATGGTGAATCGGATAACGATGATTTCCAGGCCGTCGATATTGAAGAGACCTCAGAAGGAATGACGTACAGCGTTCTCTTCAGTGGCGTGAAGCATGGTCCGTTCCATCTGCCGTTTGTCGGTCATCATCTGCTGCTCAACAGTATGGCATGCATTGCCATCGGAATTCTGGAAGGCATGTCGGATGAGGCAATTGAGCGCGGACTGTCACAGTTCAAAGGAAGAAAGCGCCGCTTTGTGATCGAGAAAGCAGGGGAAAACATCTTTGTGGATGACTATGCACATCATCCGACAGAAGTTTCGGTCACGCTGGACGCTGCGAGAAAACGGTTTCCGGGCAAAAAGATCACGGCGGTATTCAAGCCGCATCGGGCTAGCCGGGTCAAGTATTTTGCGGATGATTTCGCAAATGCACTTCAGAAAGCGGACCGGATCTTCCTGCTGGATTTCACTTCCATTGATGATAAGCAGGACGGAACGGATATTGATATCACATATCTGCAGGAGCGTACACCGGGATCGATCGTCATAGATGAAGAAGATCATGGCGCCAATGTACTGGCAGAAGAAGCGCCTTCCTGCTATGTCTTCATGAGTTCGAAAGATATTTATGAACTCAAGGACAAGGTAAAAGCGATTCTGAATCAGGAGTAAGAAACAGGGCATGGAAAACATGCCCTTGATTTTAAGGGAAAAAGATAGCGCTATCATTTTTTATTGAAACATTTTCATTTAACGATATAATTTTGAATATACGAGGTGATGATAATGATTGATTCTCTGCTTGTTTCTTTAGGGGCTGTCTGTGCACAACTCCTGCCAATTTTAGGTGCGCTGGCACTGGTATTTCTGTGTATCGTACTGAAGCGTCTCGCGGATGTGATGGGCGAACTTACCAGAACCGTCAAGACTCTGGACCCTGCGGTCAAGTCAGTCAATGACAGTATGGTCAAGATTCAGGCTCCGCTGGATACAGTTGTAAAGTACAGCCATACTCTGGATGATGTACATGACAAGACAGTTGATTCCGTCGGCAAGATGGCAGAATCCCTGAGCGACGGTGTGGAAAAGGTAAAGGATTTTGTGGTTGGGACAATCAAGGACGTAGATCCCTACGATGAAGTGCGTCCAGCAAGTGAACAGGAAATTCAGGAGGTTAAGAAATCATGAGTGAAGAAAACAAAACACCGGAAGAAGTATTTGAAGACGTTAAGAAAAACGCTGAAGAAGCTGCGGAAAACGTCAAGAAGGGACTGGCGGATGCGATGGATACCATAAAAGAAAATTCATCCGAACCGATTCAGTCCATCGAAAAAACGGTGGAGGATCTGAAGAAAAAGATCCAGAATCTTTCTTCCGAAGAGGGCGGTGAAGGCAAGTCGCCCATCGATCTCAAGCTGAGTGAGGAAAATAAGGAAAAGATCGAAACGCTGAAAAACAACACGATCAATACGGTCAATGAAACAATCAGCCAGGCAAAGAAAGCCGCAGAAGATCTGACCAACAAAGATGAACTGAGCAAGACGCTCGCATATCTGAAGGCAAACGCTCTGAAGGCAGTCGATACAGCGAAAGAAACGTTCAACAATATTATGGAAAATCCGGATGTCAAGAAGACAATCGATTCCGCGGAATCCGTGGTAAAGGAAATCGGCGAAAAGACTACCAAGACGATCGAAGAGTATCTGCCGGAAGATAAGATGGAAACGATCCGCAAAGGTCTGGAACAGGCAGGCGAAGCAGTCAGCAGTACGGTTGATAAGACATCCAAGGCAATTGACGAGTTTGTAAAGAAGCCTGAGGTTCAGGAGACAATCGAAAAGACAGTTACCGGCGCAAAGGATCTTGCGAACAAGGGTGCTGAAATGATTAAAGACCTGTTGGATAAAGACGAACAGAAATAATCAGACCATACGGCATTGCCGTATTGGAACAGGGGATGAATGACTATGAAACGTGTAACGATATATGATGTCGCGAAAGAGGCAGGTGTTTCACTTGCGACGGTTTCGCGTGTGATCAATGGTTCTACCGTTGTTAAGGAACCGACCCGGCAGCGAGTTCAAAGCGCGATCGAAAAACTGGGATACAAACCCAATGCGATTGCTCAGGGACTTGCACTGCAGAAAACGACTACCATTGGTCTGGTTGTACCGGAGGCATCTTTTACCTATACCGGCCAGATTATCAACGGTCTGATTGATGTTGCGAAGATCTACAACTACAACATCATGCTGCATACCATTACATCCGGAATTACCGAGATCAGCGACATTATCGAAGACATTATCAAATCCCGTGTAGACGGAGTCATCATCTACAATGACAAGCTCGAGATGTCTGAAGTTGAGGAGCTCAAGAAATACAGCATTCCGATTGTCGTGATCGAAAACCGGGTCAACGCAGAGAATGTCTGCTGTGTTTATGTTGACATTGAAAAAGCAATCTATGAGCTGACAATGAAGTATCTTGAGGAAGGAAAAGAAAAGATTGCGATCGTAGAAGACCGTAAGAGCCGCTTTTCCACCGAACAGATGGTCAAGGGTGCGGAAGCCGCGTTCAGGAAGCATGGAAAGAAGTTCAAGGGGCTTCTGCGGATTCCCGTTGCCAACCGCTCCAGTTATGAATTTCTGGCCGACTGGCTACGGAACAATCATTACGATGTCATGATCGGAAACCGGGATTCCCAGGCGATGGCGATTCTGAATGCCGCAACCGAAAACGGTATCCGGGTTCCGGATGATCTGGAGATTGTCTGTGTGATCGACACAAAGTACAACTCCATGGCACGTCCGCAGATCTCCTCGTTCTCGATTCCGTCCTATGATCTGGGTGCAGTGTCGATGCGGGTGATGACCAAGATGCTGCAGGAACAGAATGATTTCGAGCGTGAAATCGAGCTCAGCTATTTGTTTACGCCGCGTCAGATAACAAAGAATTGACAGAACGAAAGCGGTTCAGTAATATGCAGTAAGGCAATGACCGGAAATAGTAATCGGAACGGATTTCGGGAAAGAGACACCCCGGCTGGTGAAAGGGGGCGAAAGACACCGATGAATACACCCGCGAGCTGTTTTGGATAACAACAAACGTGAGTCAGCGTTAATGACATAGAGTGCACAGGAATGTGAACTAAGGTGGTACCGCGCGAAAGCGTCCTTAGATTGGACGCTTTTTTATATGGTATCGGTAAGGAGAAAACAAGATGGAATTTTTGGAAGAACTGAAATGGCGTGGACTTGTAAAGGATGTTACGGATCTTGACGGTCTCAGGGAAACCCTGAAAACCCCGGTTACGATTTACTGCGGCTTTGATCCGACTGCGGATTCCCTGCATGTAGGTCATCTGCAGCAGATCATCCTGCTGCGCAGATATCAGCTGGCAGGACACCGTCCGATTGCACTGTGCGGCGGTTTTACCGGTATGATCGGTGATCCCCGGCCAACAACCGAACGCAAGCTTCTGACCCATGAGGAAGTACTTCACAACGCGGAATGCATCAAGCATCAGCTGGCGATGTTCCTGTCATTTGAAGGGGATAATGCCGCAATCATGGAAAACAACAATAACTGGCTTGGTGATATGACGCTTCTCGATTATCTGCGGGATTACGGAAAACTGTTTAACGTTTCCTACATGCTGCAGAAGGATACAATCAAAAAGCGTCTGGATTCCGGTATCTCCTATACGGAATTCTCCTATACGATCCTGCAGGCGATGGACTGGCTCCATCTGTTTCGGACATATGGCTGCCGGATTCAGATCGGCGGCAGTGACCAGTGGGGAAATCTGACCACCGGAATGGAACTGATCCGCAAGGTGATGGGAGATGAGGCGAAGCCATACGGCATCACTTCACCGCTTATCACAAAGTCTGACGGTTCCAAATTCGGAAAGTCGGAAGGTAAAAATATCTGGCTCGATCCCGAGCGTACCAGTGCCTATGAGTTCTACCAGTTCTGGCTGAACACTCCGGACGCAGACGCAGTCGATTATCTGAAGCGTCTTTCCTTCCGTTCCCCGGAAGAGATAATGGCCCTTGAAACGTCGCTTGCTGAACACCCGGAACTGCGGGAAGCGCAGAAGGCACTTGCTGAAGAACTGACAGCCATCGTACATGGAAAAGAAGGTCTTGAAAAGGCGCTCAAGATCACCGAAACATTCTTCCGCGGCAACATCATGGACCTGACACCGCAGGAGATGCGGGAAGGACTTGCAGATGCGCAGAAGGTAACGGTCGCCGACGGGACGACTCTCATCGATGCACTGGTAGAGGCTGGGGTCTGCCATTCCAAGAGTGAAGCACGCAAGCTGATCCAGCAGGGCAGTGTCAGCGTCAATGGTGAGAAACAGACAGCGATTGAAGCAGTACTGAATAAGGAAGCTGCGATCGACCATGATTTTTCGATCCTGCGCAAGGGAAAGAAGAATTACATCGTCATCACATTTGCATAAGGATCAGGGGCAAAAGCCCCTTTTTCCTTTTCGCTTTATTACTCAATGGAAGGGGTCTTCGTGATATAATCGCAAAGAGGTATTTTATGCGTAAATTTTTGTGTTTACTGCTTTGTATAGGATTGTTTGCCGGATGTAAAACTTCCACGAAGGCATCCGAACAGATGATGGCTTCTTATGAAGGATATTATCTCTCCGTTCAGGACAATGAACGTTTTCAGAATGGGTCGGACTATTACCGTATTTCCGGTGAACTGTCACAGATCGCAGACGGCAGCTATCGGTATTATATTTTCCTGGATTCCCCGCAGATTGCCATGTATGACGTCGTCATGCTCGCAGTCGAGGATGATATCCAGTTTGAAGACGCAGAAAAAATGATGCCGAGCATCGGCGTCTTTGAAAAGAAGGATTATTCGCTGGTTCCGTTTCAGACCAGAGTTACCGCTGGCTATGTCAAAGGTCTGGTCATCTCCGGAGAATGCGCGCAGCCCAGTGTGAATCTGAAGCTGATGGTGGAATGGCGGGATCAGTCCCGTAAGAATACCGTTCGGGAATATCTTGCGTTCACACTCGATGGCAGCGGATATGAAGCAGAAGGAAATACGGAAACGCAAGGGGATGCTGTAAATGAGTGAAGCCGGATCCAAGCGTGTCAGACAGTCATTTATTGCCGGTTCCCTGACCAGTTCGGCCGGCATTTTTCTGTCCAAGGCGATTGGGCTTTTTTATGTTGTTCCGTTTACTGCGATCGCTACCGAAAACAACATGGTGTTTTACACCGGTGCCTATAACTATTACAACATTCTCCTTCAGATCAGTTCCGCTGGACTTCCGTATGCGATTGCGGCAGTCATAGCCAAATATGCCAGCCGCGATGACTATAAAACGGTTCTTCTGGTCCGAAAGCTCAGTACGCTGATTCTTGGGGTCAGCGGCGCAATCATGATGCTGGCGTTTATTGTCTTTTCCGGAAGCCTTTCCATGGCAGTGCTTGGCCCGGGAGCGACACCGATCGACATCTCCCAGATGCGCACCTGCTTTATTATTCTCAGTGCCGCTCTGTTTCTCGTACCGATGCTGTACAGCTACCGCAGCTTCTATCAGGGACTCAAGGATCTGAAGGTCTATGCGGAATCGCAGGTCATTGAACAGCTGTCCAGAGTATTTGCACTGCTCGCATTAGGCGCCATTGTTGTATACATTTTCCATCTGCCGCGGATCTTTGCCATCTACATGGCTGTACTATCTACTTCGATCGGTGCTCTGACCGCAATTCTGTACTATGTACGCTATGATCATCGTCACATCGGTCCGATCAACCGGCTTGCCCGGGCTCAGGAAAAAGAACCGGTGGATCAGGGACTGATCCTGAAGGAACTGTTTGCCTTCGGTGTTCCATACCTGATTGTCTCGATTCTCGGCAATTCCCAGATGCTGATCAACACCCAGTTCTTTATTTCCCTCAATACAAAGTTCGGTATGCCGTATGAAACGGCCAAACTGCTGTATGGAATCATTCAGATGCAGTGTGACAAGATTACCTCGATCCCGCAGGTATTGGGCATTGGCTTTTCAGCCGGCGTTGTTCCGTATATGACAATCGCGCTGGAGAAACGGGATTTCAGGGAACTTCAGAAGAATGTCCGGGAATGCCTGGATACCGTGTTCTATATTGCACTTCCGATCTGCTTTGCCATGTATGTACTGGCAAGACCGATTTATTTCCTGATGTACGGCGGCGCAAACCTCAATTATGGAGAAGATGCACTTCGCTGGTCCAGTTTTCTTGCGCTGGCGACAACGATTACGCCGATCTGCAGTTCCATGATGATGACGCTGCATATTCGCGGCAACAGCATCTTCTATCTGTTTGTCGGCTTTGTTGTGAAGTGTGTTTCATTCTATCCGTTGATTCGTTATACCGGCTACAGCGGTGCCATCACTTCGAGCGTGCTGTGCTCCGCGACGATCATCTATCTCTGTCTGGCCAAGATTTCCAACAAATTCGGCGTCGATTACGGTCTTACTTTCAAGCGGGTGCTGAAGATGCTGCTGTGCTGTCTGTGCATGAACGGCGGCTTTGTGATCCTGAAATGGCTTGGCTTTACCATCAGTGAATCCAGCCGGGGAATTGCACTTCTGCAGATGGCGGTATATGCGATCATCGGTGCCGGCATTTATGCCTATACCAGTTATCTGATGAAACTGCCGCAGATGATCTTCCATATCGGTTCCTTTAAGGAACTGTTCCGCAGGTTTCTGAAAAGAGGCAGATAATGAGCTTTATGCGCCTTGACAAGATGCTTTCTTCCATGGGTATCGGTACCCGCAATGAGATCCGCAAAGCCTGCCGGGATAACCGTATCATGGTAAACGGCACGATCATCCGGGATCCATCGGTTCATATTGATCCGGATATAGACATCGTAAGTCTGGATGAAGAACCGGTTCTGTTTACCCGTTACGTATATTTCATGCTGAATAAACCGGCCGGTACGATCAGTGCTACCAGCGACAGCCGTACGACCGTACTGGATCTGATCGACTGTTCCGTAAAAGGCCTGTATCCCGTCGGACGGCTGGATCTGGATACGGAAGGGCTTCTGCTGATCACCAATGACGGACCGCTTGGACATCAGCTGCTTTCCCCGAAAAATCATGTCGAGAAGGAATATCTGGTGCAGCTGAAAACAGAAATAGAAGAAGGGAATCTTGAACCGATCCGGAAGGGGATACGGCTGAACAAAGACGAAACATGCCTACCGGCAGAAGTGCGCATCACCGGCGAACGGGAATGCCGCATCATTCTGCAGGAAGGCAAGTTCCATGAAATCAAACGAATGTTTTCTGCCATCGGCAATGAAGTGGTTTATCTGAAGCGTCTTCGCATGAAAGACCTGGTACTGGATGAATCACTGGCCCCGGGAGAATACCGGGAACTGAGCGAAGCGGAAATTGCCGGTCTTAAAGAATCGGCTCACTGAGTTTCGTTCTCTGAAAGACACCGGTACGTGCATAGTTTTCCAGCGTTTCGATGACTGCGTTGGTTAAGGGCGTCGGAGTTGAACTGCCGGAAGTAACAGCGATCCGTTTGGCACCCTGAATCAGCGCTTCACTCAGATCTTCTGCCGTTTCAATCAGCAGTGCAGCGGGTATTCCCGCTTTTTTTCCGATTTCCTTCAGCTGATTGGAGTTATTGGAGTGGGGATCTCCGACAACGATCAGAAGGTCAATATCTCTGAGATCCATGACCGCTTTCTGACGCATGGTGGTCGCATTGCAGATTTCTGCCTGAACGGTTGCCGCGGGATAGTGCTTCAGGCATTCACGGATCAGCTCTTCATTATCCAGCATGGATAGGGTGGTCTGGTTGGTAATCAGCACATTTTCAAGCTTTCCGAGCGCGTTTAGATCTTCTTTGCAGGAAATCAGATGTACACGTTTCCCAATACCAACAGCACCTTCCGCTTCCGGATGGGCTTTCTTTCCGATATACAGCACGTCACCATCTGAAATATGTTCCCGGATCAGACGATGCGTTTTTTCAACATCCGGGCAGGTCGCATCAACGATCGTAAGTCCCTTTGCACGGGCTTTTTCAAAGACCGCATCGCTGACGCCATGGGCCGTGAAGATCACGACACCGGAATCAATCTGATCAAGCAGATCCAGTCTGGAAGTGCCGCTTGCCTCAAGACAGCGGATTCCCAGCTGTTCACAGGCATCCACCACAAACCGGTTGTGTACGATCATGCCAAGCATATATACCGGCTGATCCGGATACTGTTCTGCTGTCTGTCTTGCGATGCGGATCGCCCGTACGACCCCCTGACAGTAACCACGAGGTACGACTTTAATAATCTCCATAGCGCCTCACTTTCAAATCCATTATAATTGGTATGCTTTCCGACCGGGGAAGGAGGTATCTGAAAAATGAAGAAGTTTGAAGACTTTCATTTACATAAAAATACGATGAAGTTCATTGCCCTGAACCACTTTAAGGCTCCAACTCCGATTCAGGAAGAAGTGATTCCGGCAATGCTCCGAAAGAAGGATGTGATTGGTCTATCAAAGACCGGAACCGGTAAGACCCATGCTTATCTGATTCCACTCATGGAATTATGTGATTCTTCGAGCAATGATGTGCAGGCGGTCATAACCGCTCCCACCAGAGAACTGGCAGTTCAGATCTTTGAGAAGGCAAAGGTCATGCAGGAAGCGGATCCGGACCTTCGTGTACGTCTGTATGTCGGGGGAAAAGACAGGGAAAAGGACCTGCGGCAGCTGAATGCTTCACAGCCACATATTGCCATCGGTACGCCTGGAAGAATCAGGGACCTGTTTCTGGATGAAGGAGCACTGCGTCTCGACAAGGCTTCGGTACTGATCGTCGATGAAGCGGATATGACGCTTGAATATGGTTTTCTCAATGAGATCGATGCGTTTGCCGGCCGTATGAGCGAGCCGCTTCAGATGGCTGCCTTTTCCGCAACGATGCCGGAACAGCTCAAACCGTTCCTGAAGAAATACATGCATCATCCGCAGACCTTCCGTACGGAAGAAGATGCACGTTTCAATCCGGATATTACGCATGTACTGGTTCCCTGTTACCATCACAGCTATACCGAGGTGATCCGCTCGATCCTGCCGGGCTTTCAGCCCTATGTCTGTCTGATTTTTGCCAATACCAGAGAGACTGCACATGAGATTGCAGAGGATCTTCGTTCCATGAAGCTGCCGGTGACGGAACTTCACGGGGACCTTGAAAGCCGCCGACGCAAACAGGCCATGAAGGAACTGGCAATGGGCGTTAATTCCTATGTTGTCGCTACGGATCTCGCAGCCAGAGGGATTGATCTGGATACTGTAACCCATGTAATCTCCTGTGGATTCCCGGAAGATCTTGAGTTTTATATTCATCGTGCCGGGCGTACCGCAAGAGCCGGTTCCACCGGAATCTGTTATGCACTGTATCGGGAAAGCGATGATGCGGCAATCCGTTCTCTGATGAAGCAGGGGATTCATTTTAAACATCAGCGCTATCGGAAAGACGGCTGGCAGAACCTGCATCCGTATGGACAGAAACGCCTGAAGAAGGATGATGAGATCGAAAAGCAGATCTCCATGATCATGACCAAAAAGAATACCAAGGTCAAACCCGGATATAAGAAAAAACGGGCTGCGGAGATCGAACGGATTCACCGGAAAAAGAAACGGGAATTCATCCGCTCCAAGATCAAAGAGGAAAAGCTTGCCCGTTATAAGGAAAGCAGCCGGGAGAAAAAGAAATGATCATCGGTTCTCATGTGTCCATGAGTGCACCGGAATTTGTCCTTGGATCTGTAAGGGAAGCACTTGGTTATGGTGCCAATGCCCTGATGCTGTATACCGGAG
>JAEEPV010000267.1 GCA_016284975.1 Solobacterium sp. | reverse complement strand
GATCGCGTTCTGAAAACCGTCAAGGTCAGGAAGACCGGTTAGTTTGTCGAATGAGTCGCAAACAAAGTCCATTGGAACATCCTTTCGGCAGTAACCCGCGTTGTGTAATATCCGTAGTTTAACATGAACAATATTGATATCCTATAAAAACAAACTTAAAAAAGTGTCTGGTCTGACAACAGATGATTGACATTACTTCGGAACCGAAGTATATTGTGAATAGTTCGGATGCGAACTAAAAGGAGGTAATGAATGATAACGAATACAGAATTATTCCAGAAATACATGCAGTTTCGAAGAACCATGCACCGGCACGGAAAAGAAGGATGCGTTCCGCCGATGGGAATGCGGCCGGTCCATCCGCCCATGCACGGCCCGTACGGTGGTCCGCATGGTCATCATGGTCCGCATATGCGGCCGCATGGAATGTCCCGGGAACGTCTTCTGGTACTGATCGACGAACATCCGGAAGGGATTCGTCAGAAAGATCTGGCAACGGAAGAAGGCATTAATGCCTCTTCGACCTCAGAGGTCGTAAACCGTCTGGAAGAGGACGGATATGTCATCCGCACGGTGGATGAATCCGATCGCAGGGCAACGCTTCTGCATCTGACCGAACTTGGAAAGGCTAGAGCCGCCGAGATCCGGGATGAGAAAGAGGCCGTACTGGAGGAACTGTTTTCACCGCTGAGTCCGAGTGAAAAAGAAACGCTGGCAGAACTGCTGGACAAGCTGAACAACCGTTAACGAATATCGAAAGCGAAGAGCCATTCCTGCCGGCTCTTCGTTTTTTTCTGTCAGAACAGCTGAACATCGCTGTTCTCTGGCAGGAACCATACATTCCGGATATCATCTACTTGAGGAGAAAAACCGCATATGAATGACCTGTATATCCGGGAAATCAATATCGACTGGTCTTTCGTGAATGAGAATTCCTATCTGCGGAAGATACCGGTACTGTCTTCCCTGAATCATCTTGCCTTTCATCGGAATATCACTTTTTTTGCCGGGGAAAACGGAACCGGAAAATCAACACTGCTGGAAGGCATCGCAGTAGCGTCCGGTTTTAATGCGGAAGGCGGTACCCGCAATTATGCGTTTTCTACCTATGATGATGTTTCGGAACTGAGTGAGGCAATCCGGATCATTCGCGGGGCAAGAAAACTTCGGTTTGGATATTTTCTCAGGGCCGAAAGTTTCTACAATGTTGCCTCTGCGACCATGACGCTGTATAACGACGACGGCACCCTGCCGGATTATCACTCGGAATCCCACGGGGAAAGCTTTCTGACGTTTATTACCCGCTGTGACCCAAACGGGCTGTATCTCATGGATGAACCGGAGGCCGCTCTGTCCCCGCAGCGCCAGCTGACCCTGCTGATCCATCTGATGAGCATGGCAGAAAAAGGTGCACAGTTCATCATCGCAACACACTCTCCGATCCTGCTGGGGATCCCGAATGCGGAGATTCTTTCCTTTGACGGAGATACGCTGCATCCTTTGGAGTATGAAGAAACGGAAAGCTACAAGATCACAAAGCTGTTTGTGGAGAACCGGGAACGGATACTGAAGGAACTGATGGAAGAAGATTAGGTGCAGGAGCACACATGCAGAAAACCATATACAAAAGCGAAGAAAGAAAACAGAAAATACTGGAACTGTATGATCGTCAGCTGAAACGGCTGAACGTTCCATACCGGGATTTGTATGTCGAAACATCCTTTGGCAGGACGCATCTGATCGAAACCGGTTCACCGGAAGGAGAGCCGCTGCTGGTGTTTCACGGCGGGAATGCGACAACAGCATATAATCTGCTGACCTGTGATTTTCTGTTTAAGGATTTTCATATCTACGCAGTCGATACGATCGGTCATCCCGGGAAAAGCGCAGAAACCAGTTTGTCGGCTTTTAACTATGATTACGGAAAATGGGTCGGAGAAGTAATCGATGCCCTTGGATATGAACAGATCAGTCTGTTTGGCGGTTCCTTTGGCGGGGGAATCATAGCCAAAGCGATGTGTACAGTACCGGAAAAAATCAAGCGGGCTTTGCTGTATATTCCCTCCGGAATCAAAAATGCGTTTCAGCTGAAAAATGCCAGAATGATGTTTCCAATGATGATGTACTGGATGAGTGGAAAAGACAGCTGGTTTCGAAAGACGCTGCTGCCGATGGCGATTACAGAAGACAATATCACAGATGAGATCATTGAGACTGCAAAGCTCAGTATCGATCATGCAAAGATCAAAACTGCCATGCCGACAAATGTTTCCGCTACAAAGATGGCCTGCTGCAAGGCACCGGCTCTTGTAATGGCTGCGGAAAAGGACTGTCTCTTTCCCGGAGAGGGCGTATTGGAAAGAGCGGAGAAGATCATACCCAATTGCGAAACCTATCTGATCAGGGGAAGGGGACATATGCATTTCCTGAACGATGCGGAAAAGAAACGGATCGCTCAGTATCTGCTGGAAAAAGAATCATCCAAAGGGTAACGGCGGGCAGAGAAGATCCAAAGGAATGCAGGGAAACCAGGCTCTCTGAATCACAGCCCAATTACAGACGACTGGCATGTTGCCGTTATGTGTCATTGAAAAGCACTTCCGCATCCTGTAAAATCAAAGTACAACGGAAAAGGTACGATATTATGAAAAATAATAAAAGTAAGGAAAATCTGCTGCTGATTGTTCTGGTAATTGCCGCTGCAGCGATTGGCGTCCTGGCAAATATGAATAATAAAGCCGGCAGGGCGGCCAATCCGCAGGCAGCTGCGGCAGAGCCCGGAACGGAAACCGCTGCTGCGCCAACCGTATCGGAAGCGGCTCCGATTCTGATTGCAGAGAAGGGGACAGGCGTTACCGTCACCACTTCCGCAGACTGGGCAGAAAAGTATCCGAACGAATATAACAGTTATGTAAAGAATGATGAAAACGATGAGATCCACAGCTACATCGAACTTCATCCTTACATCACAACGCTCTATCGGGGCTATGGATTTGCGATTCAGTATGGCAGTGCCCGCGGACATACGTATGTTGTTGAGGATGTCACAAGCACCGGCCGTCCGCACAAGCTGGCGAACTGCTTTACCTGCAAAACCAGCACGATGACTGCGAAAGCACTGAATGAAGGCGACAGCGCCTACGCTGCTGCGTTTGAAGATGTGGAAGCAGAAATCACGGATGCGTTCGGGTGCTTCCACTGTCATCAGAATGAACCGGGAACCCTGTATGTAACACATACGTATCTCGCAGATGCACTGGATTCCAGCATTGATTCCCAGAATATGCAGAACCTGGTATGCGCACAGTGCCACAGTGAATACTATTTTGCGGCGGATACGAAGGCGACCACGTTCCCGTACAGGGGAATTGAAAACGCCACACCGGACGCAATGCTCGATTACTACAACAATCTGCTTGATGCGGATGGAAATGCCTACGCGGACTGGGTCGATGAAGACACCGGCGTCCGCAGGCTTAAAACCCAGCATCCGGAATTCGAGACGATCTCGGCAGCCGGAGGAATCCATCCGGATATGACCTGTGTCACCTGTCATATGGGCAAGGCGACCGCAGATGACGGTACAGCCTACACGAATCACTACTGGACTTCACCGCTCGACAATCCGGAACTTCTCGAGAGTTCCTGCAATGTCTGCCATGGCGATATCACTTCCCAGGTGGAATCCATTCAGAAGGAAACCCTTGAGCGGCTGGATGCGATCGGAAACGGTCTGAAAGATGCCAACGACAAGCTTGCGGAAGCTTACAAAGCCGGATCGCTCAGCGAAGAAAATCTCGCAAAGGCACAGGATCTTGCGCGGACCGCACAGTGGTACTGGGACTTCGTATTCGTAGAGAACAGCGATGGAGTACACAACAAAACGCTTACGAAAGACTGCCTCGACAAGGCTGAGAAATATCTCGGAGAGCTGAATACAGTCCTGGGCGCATAACAGAAGAAATCAACAGAACCATCCGGAAAACGGATGGTTTTTCAAGGAGTCGATATGGGTAAAAAACTCTGGTCATTTTTCACTTCCATGAAGTTCGGGCTCTTCCTGCTGGGACTGATCATTGTGATCTCACTGGCCGGATCGCTGATACCTCAGAATAACGAAGTCATGTATTACGTAAGGGAATTCCCGGACACCTATAACGTGATTCTTTTCCTGCATCTGAACAATGTATTCAAAAGCTGGTATTTTCTGCTGCTGGTCTTCCTGCTTTGTCTGAATCTTGTCTTCTGCACGATGCGGCAGGCAAAAACGGCACGTAATACTGAGGTACTTCCGGAACAGTTCACTCCATCCGTACCGTTAAAGGAACAGGAAGCGCAGGCCATTCATGATCTTCTGAAGAAGATGGGATGCACGGCTGACCAAAACGGAACCCTTACGCGTTATACAAAACAGGGAATCGGGATATACGGTTCCTTCCTGCTTCATTTCGGCATCCTTCTTACGATGGTGTTCTGGGCACTGGGCTCAGCAGTGCCGAAGATCATCGATCAGACCTGCATGCCGGGGGAATCGATCTTCCTTGATGACGGCACGGAAATCAAAGTCGATGAATTCTCCATCGAAGATGAAACCGGACGTCTTGATTATGCAAGTGAGATCGAGATCATCCTGAGTGATGGGCGTACATCCGGAAAAAAACGGGTCAGCGTGAACCACCCGGCAGCGATGGGAGACTATAAAGTTTACCAGCAGACATATGGCACAAAGGGAAAGGTAACCGTCACCGACGGGGATGGTCATGCGGATTCCTTTTATCTCACCTCGCAGGATTTTCTGTCCGCGGATGGAATGAACGGCATCTGGTTTGATGATCTTTATCCCGGCTTTGAGCAGAAGGAGAACGGTGCCCTGACTCTGATCACGAACACCACCGGTTCCTATGAGAATCCGGTATATGTGTTTGTGCTTGCGGACCACGACAGGAACGAACAGATGCTTGCCTTTCCGGGAGACTCGGTAACGATCGATGATCTGACCTTTACGTTCAATGATCCGGTGGAGTATCCGGGTTTAAGAATCAAGAAGTCTCCGGCGGTAATCAATCTTTTCCTTCTTATTTCAGTCATCCTGTTAACAGTCGGTCTGTATCTGATCTTCTTTCAGCGGCCGGTCAATGTACTGGTATCAGAGGATGGATATACCGTAATCGGACGGAATGAAGCGCTCAGTCTGGAGCTGAAACATGCGCTTTCAAAGGGGGATAACAAGAATGCTTGATGGATTGTTTTTTGCGGGAGTTGTACTGTACTTCTTTGCGATGATTCTGCAGTTTATCGGAGTGAGCTTTAAGCGGGAAGCCCTCCAGAAATACGCCTGGTGGCTGTTTCTTGCCGGCTTTGCGGCGAGTACGGCCTACCTCATTGCCCGGGGTATTGTGGCGGGCCGGGTTCCGATGTCCAATCAGTTTGAATTTGCGGCGATGTTCTCGTGGGGCATCGCACTGATGTTAATCATCCTGAAGACCAGAGTGAAAGCAGACTGGATCGTGACGGCTGCGATTCCGATGGTATTTCTGGTCATCTCTTATGCGGCCTTTCAGCCAAGGGGAATCAAGGAACTGATGCCTGCACTGCGCAGTGTATGGTTTGTCTTCCATATCGGAACTGCGGCATTTGCCTATGCGTCGTTCTTACTGGCAGGGGCATCCGGAATCCGGTATCTCTATACCGAGAAACAGGATAAAAATAATCCGATCCTTGAGGATATCGACTATATGACCTATCGTCTGATCGCGCTCGGCCTTCTGTTACTGACCGTAACGATTGTATCCGGTGCCATCTGGGCGGAACAGGCATGGTCCTCCTTCTGGACCTGGGATCCCAAAGAAGTCTGGGCTCTGATTACCTGGCTGCTGTACAGCATCTTCCTGCATCTGCGTCTGAATCGGAACTGGAAGGGAAGACGCATGGCAATTTTTGCGATCGCGGCAGTACCGATCGTGCTGTTTACCTTTATCGGCGTAAACACCCTGATTCCGGGTCTGCATTCCTATGGCGCAGTTCTTCCGGAACTCCTGTAACCAAAGCCATTGGTTCGGAAAAGAGGAACCGGAAATCACCGGAGAAACGGTCTTAATATCAGCAGATACATTTATTGCGAAACTGCGAATCCCCTCGCTTACGAAATCGTACGTAAACGGGGGATTCTTTATAAAACCGAAATGTATCTTTCTGACGCAGCTTATTTTCAGGGACATTTGATTTGGGGTATATTTGAAAAAGACAGATTGTTGCGATTCTGCAGAAGGGAAAGAAATGATGAACAAACTGATGAAACTTTTGCTCGCTTTGAGCCTTGGCATGATGCTGGGATGCGGATCGGGAAATACCGGCAGCTCCGGTACTGCGGAAACGGCTGCCCCGGCTGACACAGCGGATACGACGGACAATACCGATACGGTTTCTGCTTCATCGGAGGATGTTGAGGGAGAACTTGTTATCTATACCTCCATGTATCCGTTTGCGATCGAGATGATGGATGAAGCAATCAAAAAGAAATTCCCGAACCTGGTTCCGGGCAATGACGGAAGTTTCTTCTATTACTCCGGTACCAGTGCACTGATTACCAAAATCTATGGAGAAATGGGAGAGAACCGTGACCAGCCGCTGGATGCGGATATGTTCATGGTGGCGGAACCTGCGTTCTCACTGGAACTGAAGGATTACGGATACCTCCATCCGTTTGAAGTCGAAAATGCGGATCAGCTTCTCCGTTTCGATTATGACAAGGACGGTTACTGGTACCCGATTCGTGTACTGAATATGGTGCTTGCCTGTAATCCGGAAATGGAACAGAGCTGGGCGGAAAAAGGAGTCACGATTCCAAAGACCTTTAAGGATTTTGCCTATGATCCTTCCCTGAAGGGTTATATTTCAATGAGCGATCCGACAACCAGCGGGTCTGCCTATGCAAGTGTTGTCTCATTGCTTGATACTTATGGGGAAGAATATCTCGATAAGCTGAATGAAAACCGTGTGATGCGGGAGTCTGGTTCCACAGCCATTGCCAAACTGCAGAGCGGTGAGTGTGCAGCCATCATGATTCTGGAAGAATCGATTCTGAAAGTACTTGATGATGAGGCAAAGAAGGGCAATGAAGTAACAAATCTCAAAGTTATTTATCCGGAAGACGGTGTTATTCTCATTCCTTCTACCGTTATGATCGTAGCGGAAGAATACTCCAAGAACGTCAATACCGAAGCGGCAGAAGCGATTGCCCAGTGGATGCTGACGGAAGAAGCACAGGATATTATCATGCAGGCGTATATGCATTCCGTTCTCAAAAACGAAACAAAACACCCGGCCAATTCCATCGATACCAATGAACTGATCAAAATGGATCTGGGCGTTGACTGGGATAAGGCATATCATCAGAGGGAAGAAATCAACAATCTCTGGACTGAAAAAATCACACAGTAATCCGATCAGGACCATTCACAATGGAAACAAAGCATTCTGATTTCAGGCATATCACTTCCGCATCCGTAATAAAGGCAGGACTGGCAGTCCTGTTCCTTTTCAGTGCGGTTCTTACGGGTCTTGGATTCTGGGGAAAGAACATCTCCGAAACCTCCGGATTCCGTTCTTCGGAAAGCTATCGTGCGATCTATCTGCTGTCGGAAGATATGAATTCGATCTGGAACGAAGCGATCCTTCCGTCTTTGAAACAGCTGGAAGAACCGGAGCGGAAAGCGGTTGACGAGGTGACCGGCCGGTTCTACAGCGAACAGATGAAAGAAGACTATACCGGTGAAAACCAGGCAATCCCATATAAAACACTGCTTCTTTCCTTTCAGTTCTCCGGTCCGAAACTGACCGGTGCACAAAAGAAGCGGATTGCTTCTTTGAACAGGGAAGAAGCCGGGAAACTGAGAACGGATCTGCTGAAGTGCATTGCGGATGAAACCTGTACGGTTCCCTCTGTTGCTGAAAAGAATGTGAGCGGCTTATCCGGTGATGAGCGGCAGGCAATGCTGATGCAGCTTTTCTTCACCAGTGCTTCCGCCGGAGATTCGGATTTCGCCTCCCATGTGATCCTTCTGAAAAAGAGTGTAAGAGGAAAAGAGCAGCAGACAAAAGCGTTCGCTCTGGCTGCCGAGGGGCATATCAACGGAATCATGCAGGGAATCGTCAGCCGCTGCAGCACGATCATCCTGATCGGCATACTTCTGATGATCGATATCGCAGTTCTTGCATGCATGATGGCTGCGGAAAGCCGGTGGGAGTTTGATATCAAGTGGGTTCTGATTCTTCTGATCATCGATTTTCTGCTTGTATTCCTTTTACTGCCGATGGTGCATATGTTTACGACGGCACTGTTTCCGGATGGGGCATTCTCACTGGATACATTGAAGCGGCTGTTTACTTACCCGATGAATGTGGAAGCGGTCAGGAATACGATGATCGCTTCTGTACTTACGATGATCTTCGGAACGCTGATTGCCTTTCCGCTGGCATTTCTGGTGGGAAGAACCAACCTGTACGGAAGGTCGTTTTTCCGCTCGCTGTTTGTAATTACCTACATGGTGCCGCCCTATGTCGGTGCCATGGCATGGCTGCGGCTGATGAATCCGAATGTCGGTGCAGTCAATCTCGTTCTGCGCAGACTGCTTGGACTGAGTAATGTGCCGGGACCGCTGAATGTATATACATTGCCGGGCATTATCTGGGTGCTTACCACCTTCTATTTCCCATATGCGTTTATTACGATCAGCCGGGCAATGGAAAAAATGGATCCGACGCTGGAAGATGCAAGCCGGATCTCCGGGGCTTCGCCTCTGAAAACTGTTTTCCGGATCAACCTGCCGTTGATGCTGCCGTCACTGCTTGCCGGAGCACTTCTGGTATTTATCAGTGCAGCCAGCTGTTATGGGATTCCCTCGATCATAGGAGAACCCGGCAATGTAAAT
>JAEEPV010000266.1 GCA_016284975.1 Solobacterium sp. | reverse complement strand
TTCCAAAAGATTCTTGTCTCAGTGGCTTCAAGTTACTATACTGCATATGGGTCTCCTATCTGTTAGTGTGGTAACCAACATTATAGAAGGCCCTTTTATTGTTCTTCTATCTCTCTACACACAGGTTTTGGGACTGAACCACATTTTTTTCAAATGAAGTCCAGTTATGAAGAGCCCCTTGCCAGTCCCCGCAAGTCCTGGTGGGGTGTGAACTTCGAAGCCGCGATCCGTTTTCGGATGTGTTTCATGCTGGCTGATCGGATCGGTTTTTCTGGAAGAACAAGGACCTGATCAGAATCGGGCATGGATCCGTAAATGGTTCTTTTTGAAAATATTTTGAAGGAATTAATATAGAATTATATTAGCTTACAGGATTTTCTGACTATGGATAATAACAAAGAAAAATATGATGAACTGCTGCAGGAGATTGAACGTATTCAGGAAGAACGGCTTGTATACGCTCGTCTTTATGCGATTACCGGCAATTTTATCTGTGTATACATGGTTGATCCGGAAACGGATCGTTACCGTGAATTTTCGGCATCTGATGATTATACGGCGTTTTTTGCACAGGCAAAAGACGGCACTGACTTTTTCAACGTTGCCCGGAAGAAAGCCCGCGTATTTAACTGTCCGGATGATCTCGAAGCGTTCCTTTCCGCTTTTACCAAAGAAAATATTCTGAAAGAGATCGAAGAGAACGGTATTTTTACCCTTGTCTATCGTCTCATGATGGACGGAAAGCCAATCTATGTTCAGCTGAATGCGGCTATGGTTGTAGAACAGGAAGGCCCGCGTCTGATTGTCGGTCTCAACAATATCGATGCGCAGTACCGGCAAAGAGAAAAGAATGCGGAAATCGCGCGGCAGAAAGAGATTTTTGACCATATTACAGCCAGCCTTGCGGGACAATATGAGACACTGTACTACATTGAAATTGATACAGGTTACTACCAGGAAATCTCTTCAACGGATGAGTACAAGAAACTGAATGTACCAGTTACCGGAAATGACTTCTTCGCGGAGAGCAGAAGAAGTATCCGGAAATATGTGCATCCCGAGGATCAGAAGAAAGTACTCAGCATACATTATAAAGATAAGATGCTGAAGAACCTGAAAGACAGAAGCTCATTTTCGATTTCCTATCGTCTGGTAGTAGACGGACAGGTCCGTAATGTCCGGCATACAGAGATCATGGCAGTGGACAAAAAGCACATCATTGTCTGTATCGAGAATATCGATGCGGAAGTGCAGGCAGAGCTTGCCATGAAAGCGGATCAGGAGAAAAGCGTCACTTATACACAGATCGCAGAGAGACTGGCAGATCATTACGATCTGATCTATTACATTGACTGTGAAAAATTCAATTATGCGGAGATCTCTACAAAAAAGAAATCCGGTGAGCTGAAGGTACAGGATGTGGGGGATGATTTTTTCGTGGCATCCAGGACGAATGCAAACCGGCTGATTTATTCTGAGGACCGGGATCGCATCAAACTGTTCCTGGATCGGGATAATCTGATTTCCAGGCTTGAGAACCGCCGTCAGCTTACAGAAGATTACCGAATGATAGTCGAAGGCGGAGAGATACAGTATACACGCATGACGGTAACGTATTCCTCCGATCACAGTCACTTTATTATCTGTATTGAAAACCGTGATGAAGATGTTCGAAAGGAAAAAGAACATCTGGCGGAGCTTAAGCTGGCCAATGAAATCGCAAGACGGGATGAGCTGACTCACACCAAGAACAAGACCGCTTATCACGAGATGGAAGAAGAACTGCAGAAGAATATCGATGAAGGACATGAACCGTTTGGTATTGTGGTCTGCGATATCAATGGTCTGAAAGCCATAAATGATACAGAGGGTCACAAGGCAGGAGATGACTATATCAAAAAATCCTGTCTCCTGATCTGCAGAACGTTCAGTCACAGTCCGGTATTCCGTGTCGGTGGAGATGAATTCGTTGTAATTCTAAAAGGAAAGGAATTCACAGAAGGCCGGACACTTCTTTCCAATATGCGTAATCAGGTGGAAGAAAACATTCGTGTCGGGGAAGGACCGATTGTGGCTTCGGGAATTGCGGAATTCCATCCGGGCGAAGATCGGACAGTTGAAGACGTGTTCATTCGGGCGGATAACCAGATGTATGAGGATAAGGGTTACCTGAAAGAGATAAAGCTGCTGCAGGAAAGCCGCACGTTAAAGGAAAAAGCAAATATCCAGATCATCACAGAAGAACGACGAATTATGCTCGATACCCTGTTCAAGGCATTCGAAATCGTTTCGGAAGGAACCTATGTGTATGTCTGCGATATGAAATATGATTTCTCCCGCTGGTCCAAAACCGCGGTGGATACGTTTGGGCTTCCATCCGAATATATGTATGGAGCAGGTGATATCTGGGAGAACCAGATTCATCCGGAAGACCGTGAGTCCTACCGTAAGGGAGTCAATGAGATATTCTCCGGAAATACTTCAGGGCATGACATGCAGTATCGGGCAAAACGCATTACGGGTGAATATGACGTGTGCACCTGCCGTGGTGTGGTGATATACGATCCTTCCGGAGCACCGGATTATTTTGTCGGCACCATCCGCAATCATGGACTTCAGGGGCATGTTGATGCGCTGACCGGACTGCGGAATCAGTATGGATTCTTTGAAGATCTGGACAGCTGGATCAAAAGACGTGCAAGAACCAGCGTGGTTCTGCTTGGTATCAGCAAATTCTCAGAAATCAATGAGATGTTCGGATATCATTTCGGTAACCGTCTGCTGCAGAGATATGCCAGAGAGATCTATGAGAAGACCGGCGGCTCCGGACATGTCTATCGGATTGACGGTACGAAGTTTGCGGTGATCTCCAATTCGCTTTCTGCGGAAGAGATTGAAGATAAATATAATCGCTTCCGGGATCTCCTTCATGATGGCCTGGAAGTCGATGACAAAAAAGTGATATTGGATCTCAACTGCGGCGCGCTGCGGGTAGATTCGTTTGATGTCGATTCTCAGACTGCTTACGCATGTCTGAATTTTGCCTATGAAGAATCCAAGAAACTGAGGAAGGGGGATATCGTCTGGTTTCGTAATGATCTGAATGGAGACAATCAGCGGCGACTGGAAAAGCTTCATGCGATCCGCGCTTCCATCATGCATGGCTATGAAGGATTCTATCTGCTGTATCAGCCGGT
>JAEEPV010000265.1 GCA_016284975.1 Solobacterium sp. | reverse complement strand
AGCTTGCCGGGCAGGAAACCGATGCGGTCCGAAAAGCGGAACTGGAAGAGATCAGCCGCATCTCAGCGAGGGTGCCGTATGAACCGGCCGCTTCTTTCCGGGAAGCCGTGCAGTCCGTCTGGTTCATTCAGCTGATCCTGCAGATCGAATCCAACGGGCATTCACTGAGCTACGGAAGATTTGATCAATACATGCATCCATACTTTAAAAAAGATCTGGAAGAAGGCCGGATCACAAAGGAAGAGGTGCTGGAGCTGTTGACCTGCCTTTGGATCAAGACACTTACGATCAACAAGGTCCGCAGCCAGGCACATACGCTGAGTTCCGCCGGGTCGCCGATGTATCAGAACGTAACGATCGGCGGACAGACACCGGATCATAAGGATGCGGTCAATGAACTTTCGTTTCTGGTGCTGCAGTCAGTGGCGCAGACCCGTCTTACCCAGCCGAACCTGACCGTCCGTTATCATGCCAATCTGAACAAACAGTTCTTTGATCAGTGTATCGAAGTGATGAAGCTTGGTTTTGGAATGCCGTCACTGAATAATGATGAGATCATCATTCCGTCCTTCATCAACTGGGGCGTGAAAGAAGAAGATGCCTATAACTATAGTGCGATCGGCTGTGTCGAGACCGCGGTTCCGGGCAAGTGGGGATACCGGTGCACCGGCATGTCGTATATCAACTTCCCGCGGCTTCTTCTGTGTGCGATGAACAACGGCATCGATCTGACAAGCGGAGAGCGTTTCACGAAGGGATATGGTTATTTCACGGAGTGGAAGAGCTACGAAGAACTGATGCAGGTATGGGACAAGACCCTGCGGGAATTCACCCGGTACAGTGTGATCGTTGAAAACGCGATCGACAAGGCATCCGAACGGGACGTACCGGATATTCTGTGTTCTGCCTTGACCGATGACTGTATCGGAAGAGGAAAGACGATCAAGGAAGGCGGAGCGGTCTACGACTTTATCTCCGGTCTGCAGGTCGGTATTGCCAACATGGCCGACTCGCTTGCGGCAATCAAAAAGCTCGTTTATGAAGAACAGAAGATCACACCCGAAGAACTGTGGAATGCGATCCTCGATGATTTCCAGAGTCCAGAGAACCGGAAGATCCAGGACATGCTTGTAAATGAAGCACCGAAGTACGGCAATGATGAGGATTATGTCGATCAGCTTGTAGTCGAAGCCTATGACGTCTATGTGGATGAGATCAGAAAGTATCCCAACACGCGCTTTGGCAGAGGGCCGATCGGAGGGATCCGCTATGCCGGAACATCTTCCATCAGCGCCAATGTCGGTCAGGGCATGGGAACCATGGCAACACCCGATGGCCGCAATGCCGGCCAACCGCTTGCGGAAGGCAGTTCGCCGTCTCATAACGCAGATAAAAACGGACCGACTGCGGTCTTCAAATCGATCACAAAACTGCCGACGGACAAGATCACCGGAGGTGTTCTCCTGAATCAGAAGATGACGCCGCAGATGTTATCAACAGAGGAAAACAAACAGAAACTGGAGATGTTGCTAAGGGCATTCTTCAACCGCCTCCATGGCTATCATGTGCAGTACAACATCGTTTCAAAAGAGACGCTTTTGGATGCACAGGCACACCCGGAAAAACACAAAGACCTGATTGTAAGAGTTGCGGGATACAGTGCGTTCTTCAATGTACTTTCCCGTAAGACACAGGATGATATTATCGGAAGAACAGAACAGTCGCTGTAACAGGAGCCGGACGATTTCGGCAATCTGACCGGTCCGGATCTGAAATGGACTGATACACTGAGATCAGGAGAATATAAAACCATGAATCATATACTGACATTTGATATCGGAGGAACGTACATCAAGTATGCGGTGATGAATACCGCCTATGAGATTCTGGAACGTGGAAAAACAGAAACGCCGCGGGAAAGCAGAGAACAGCTGATCAGCACACTTTCTTCCATCTACGGGAAGTTTTCCGATATCTCCGGGATTGCGATCTCA
The DNA here is from genome assembly GCA_016284975.1 of Solobacterium sp. Classification (GTDB taxonomy): domain Bacteria; phylum Bacillota_I; class Bacilli_A; order Erysipelotrichales; family Erysipelotrichaceae; genus Bulleidia. The sequence continues at coordinate 4,260 of JAEEPV010000265.1, read as the reverse complement.
ATGCCGGGAATCATCGATACGGAAAACGGTTACTGCAAAATGGGAGGGTCGCTTCATTACAACGATGACTTCTATCTTGCCCAGGCACTGAAGGAAAAGTGCCCGGTGGATATTGTGATCGAGAATGATGCGAAGTGCGCCGCAATGGCAGAGGCTTCCGAAGGAAGTCTGAAGGATGTGGAAGACGGATTTGTATTGATCTTCGGTACGATGGTCGGCGGAGGCTATATCCGCAATCATAAACTCGTCCGGGGCAAACACTTTTCCGCAGGCGAGATTAGTTATATCCTCAGCGGAAGCGATGCGCCGGCATTTGAAGGCAATATCTTCGGAAACCGGTGCAGTGCGTCGGGCCTGTGCCGGATGTATGCCGAGAAAAAACAGCTTGATGTAAAAGAGGTTACCGGCAGAAAGGTATTTGATGCGGTCAACGCAAACGATCCGGAAGCAATCGAAGTGCTCGATCGGGTCACACGCGAAATCGCAGTGCAGATCTTCAGTCTGCAGACGATCCTCGATGTCGAGCGGTTTGCGATCGGCGGCGGGATCAGCGCCCAGCCGGCATTTACGGAAAGCATCCGTTCCAATCTGAAGAAGCTGTATGACGAATGTCCGTTTACGCTGCCGAAGGCAGAGATCACTACCTGCATGTTTCAGAATGACGCCAATCTGATCGGTGCGCTGAGCTGCTTCCTGGCCGCCTGTCAATAACATGTACTGAAATGAAATACCCGGCTTTCTGTGAAAGTCGGGCTTTTTACATATTGTGAAATCAGAAAGCAGCGTAGTGATCGACGACATCGTCGCGGTCATAATAGACCTTATCGATGTCCGTCAGTTTTGCATTGCCGTGCTGTGCCTCGATGATGCTGACACAGCAATTATAGGGCATATGGCCCTGCCAGAAATCCGAGGGATCTTCAAACAGGAAATTGAGCATCGCCCGGACTGCGAATCCGTGTGTTGAGACAAGATAGGTTTTCTCATCATCTTTCGCGATCAGTTCGTTCAGGAATTCCTGTGTCCTTCTGCATACCTGTTCCGTTGTCTCTCCGTTTGGGCAGCCTTCAAAATCGAGCGGGTTCCGGAAATACCGCATGATCGCTTCCGGGTCCGCTTCACATTCACCGGGTCGGAATTTTACGCCTTCCCAGTCCCCGACAAAGATCTCCTTGAGACGTTCATCGGTGACGATAGGAACGCTTTCGTTTCCGCTTTCCCGCAGTACGGTCTCTGCGGTATCTCTGGCTCTTTGAAGCGGACTGGAGTAACAGCCGTCAAAGTGAATTCCCTTCATATTTTTTCCGGTCACAGCCGCAAGCCTGATCCCGTTTTCGTTCAATGGATCATCCGTCCAGCCGGAGAGTTTTCCTTCCCGATTTGCCGGTGTTTCCCCATGTCTTATGACAAAGATTCGCATAATTACCTCCCTGCCTGCAGCAGTATTCTCTGTAATTGTACCCGAAAAGGAAACCTGCCGGAAAAGGTAAATCCGGTATAAATATATATCACGCGATTTGTTAACCGATATAATAAAGATGTATCACGAATGCATGTTTCCGGCTGTCTGCAGCCGTATGAATATATGTGTTTACAGGAGGTGAAAGATGAAGAAATTTCTTGCATGTGTATGCGCCATGGTTCTTGCGGCAGGATGCGGAACATCTGCTGCCCCGTCTCAGAGTTCCGACAGCGTGGCCGCCAGTATGGGTGCCAAGACGCTTTCCGCTGCGGCAAATCTGATCGCAAAGAAAGATGCCGGCGGGATCAGTGCTGCGGTAAACAGTGCGTCTTCCGCCGAGAACCCGTTTGGGCAAACCGATGTCAGTCCGTCCGATTTCTATGAGTTCGGGACGTTCTATTCTGATGGTATTCCGGAGGATGCAAATTTTCCTGCCTTGAAGTATGCGGAAGGGGGATGGAAATACTATCTCGATATTGAAGATCCCGAGACCGGAGGGGTCACATGGAACGAGTTTGGCCTGGCAGATCTCTCACTGGATTATGATAAAGAACAGGTCATCATCGTCCTGCATCCGAAGTATGCGGGAGATGGTTATGAACTGTATCCGGAAACGGATGAGGGAGTCGGTTATGAACCGTTTACGGGAGGCTTTGATGAAAACGGAGCCCTCAAGCTGTCCGGCAATCATGTCGTTCTCTACATTACCAATTACTTCGCATGGTCCGGCAGGGAATATGTCATGGCGGAATCCTGGTATTCCGAAGAATCCTACGGTATTTTCCTTTTGACCAGAGGCCAGCAGTAAATATGGCAAACTTCTGTACAAACTGCGGAAGCCCCCTGAAACCGGAATACCGTTTCTGCCCGGGCTGCGGCACTGCAGTAGCCCAGGATAAGGTTACGATCCGGGAAGACGGGAAGGGCGGTCTGATCTTCGATGTACCGGAAGGAACCACCGTTACAATCTCTGATGCACCTCCCTTTGGGAAAACTGACTGAGTTTCACATGAAAAGGACGCCTGGCGTCCTTTTAACGTGATTGAGGTTTGATGTGTTATCAGAAGTGATTCCAGTGGATCTGTTCCTGCGTGCAAATATCAAGCTGTTTGACCTCAGCCGCATCTTCTCGCGGACGGCCGATCCCGATAAAGCAGGGAATCATGAAGTGATCCGGAATACCAAGCGCTTCTCTTGCGATCTGTTCTTCATTTCCGAGTGGAATCCGGACATTACAGCCATATCCTTCTGCCGTTGCCGCAAGCCAGATATTTTCGATACTGCACCAGATCGAGGCGTAGCAGTTGAGATCGGACAGACTTGACGGATGAAGGATATCCGATTTTTTCTTCATCAGCGGAATGATCAGCGCTGCTGCCTCCGTTAACATCCGATACTGCAGCGGTACTGCAATCTGGTAGCTTTTCTTCTGGATCGGGTCACTGATGAAGGTCATATCATCAACGTCACGTACACTCAGATTCTTCGGAACGCCGTTTACTGCCCGCTTCATGATTTCCTTATCTGTTATTACGATATAATGCCAGTCCCGGAAATGATCATTCGCCGGTGCGCTGTATCCGGCTTCGATAATTCGTTTCAGCGTTTCCTCTGTAATACCTTCATCCGTAAACTGCCGGACACTTCGTCTGGCATTTACAGCATCATAGAACTCCATTGTCGTCCTCCTCAGAATGATCCGAACCGGATCATCTCAAACCGGATTTGCATGAACTACTTCGCACTGAATGTTTCCAGCAGTTCGATTATGCGCAGGCTGATCGATTCGGTTTCCGGATCGGAAATAATGCCGTTTTCAATCCGGTCGATAAACTGCTGTGCCTCAAAGGTGAACTCACTGCGGAACGGGAAGTGATATTCTCTTTCTTCATTACCCGACTGTATCCGGTACCGGTCGCTTTTCCAGAACGAACGGCAGATCAGGGTTCCCTGACTGCCATGGATGCGAAGATCACAATCCCCGTCCTGTTCAAACGAATAGCGCATGGTCATCGGAATGCCACCGCAGTCCATGCAGAACACGCCTCCGGTATCCGTTCCCGAAACAGTGTTTTGTTCTGTGCTGATTACCGTCATGTCTGTTCCAAACAACCCGAATAATCCGGCAAGACCATAGCAGCCTACATCGTATAAAGCCCCTTTGCCGGGCGTATGCAGCCGCCATTCCCCATCCTCGTGCACTTCCTTTCGGCAAAACCCGGCGGAAGCCTCCAGTACGGTTCCCAGCCCCTGGTTCTGCAGGACTTCCTTTATGGATCGGAAGGTCGGCGTATACAGCGTTTTATGTGCTTCCATCAGCACCAGATTTTTGGAATGAGCCAGTTCAAACAGTTCCCGCAGCTCCTTTCCGGTGACTGTGATCGGTTTTTCACAGATCACATGTTTCCCGCTGAGCAGTGCCTGTCGGATCATTTCGTAATGAACATGGTTGGGTGTAGATACATAGAACCCGTGAATCGAAGAATCTCTGCAAAGCGCATCAAAGGAGCCGGTCTGTTGAATCTGATACGTTTCTGCATATTCACGAACACGGTCCGGGTTTCGGGTGGCAAATGCGCAAACACAGCCATCTGACACATCCTTCATGCCATCCAGAAACCTGCGGCTGATCCGGCCGGGGCCGGCAACTGCGATTTGAATCATAACAATGGTATATACAAATTAAGCTCATCCAGCTAAGCAAAATCTGTATACATCTCCTTTCCCATCCGGCTTAGTATCGGCCCGGATCACCGAGTAGAATTGAGATCGTGAATGCGTACCTGTATCTGATAGCT
>JAEEPV010000264.1 GCA_016284975.1 Solobacterium sp. | reverse complement strand
TGCCGCTATTTGTGAAATGCACGACTAACTTCCGGTTTCGTAAAATGAGACTGGAAGTTAGTTTTACTGGTGCAGAATCCGAAAAGAGTTCCGGAAAGAAAAGGAAAGTTTCTTCCAAAATGTTCTCTCAGGAAGAGCAGGATCTTATACTCAAATATCGTCAGCTTCCTGCGTCCGCTCAGAAGCGATGGTCGAGTAGAGGAGCCCCACGCGAGGCTCCACCCTCACGGAACCGGACGTGCCGCTTTCCGGCATCCGGCTCTTCACGAAATCGTTAGTAGACTATCTTGCCCGTATAAATAACTGAACATGATCTTGGGAGATTTCAGATGATATACTTTCAACATATCCGCATACTGCGGCCATGTATAGCTCCTCTTCTGACTCCTCCGGTTCAGCCAGTAGAACAACATCCGACGAACTTTATATAGAAAACTCGCACACATCGGTGTGTTGTCCGTGATTGCGTAGTAGTTGTAATAACCATCCAATACCTTGTTGATCCATTTGATCGTTTCACTCACCGGCATATGCCCTTTGGCTTTGATGAGCGAATTCATTTCTTTCAGTTTCTTTCGAAACTTCTTACGGCTGGTTTTCCTCTTCACTCTGAACCGCCCTTTACTGCTTTTCGAGCAGTAATGCGTAAATCCGAGGAAATCAAAAGTATCCGGCTTACCGCCGCTTTTGCGTGCGTTTTCTTCGGCATATCTTCCAAATTCAATAAGCCTGCTCTTCTCTTCCTGCAGATTCAGCCCAAAGTGCTCCAATCTACTACGTAGGGCCATGTAAAATTTCTCCGCATCCTCTTTGTACTGGAAGCACGCGACAAAATCATCTGCGTAAACCACCAGTTCGCAGAATCCTTTCATCATCGGCTTCACCCTTTCATGGAACCACCATACAAGCACGTAATGCATGTAGATGTTAGCTATGATTGGACTGCACACCGAGCCTTGCCCACTGCCTTCCTCTGTCGGTTCAAACTGGAAGTTCTCCATTATCCCCGCTTTCAGAGTTCTGTGTACAAGTCTGATGATGTTAGGGTCCTTGATTCTGGATTCGATGAATTATACGATCCATTCATGGTCAAGGTGATTGAAGAATGATTTGATGTCGGCATCCAGAATCCAGTTCGTCGGATTCCTTTCAATGTATTCATTCAGCAGTTGAAGTGCCATATGGCAATCCCGGTTCGGCCGGAACCCCATCATTTCGTTATAGAAATGTGGCTCGAATACTGCTTCCAGTACCCGCTTCAGCGCTTCCTGAATCAGTTTGTCCTCGTAGCAGTAAATGCTTAATGGACGTGTCTTACCGTTATCCTTCGGAATCTCTACTCTTCTGGCCGGCTTGGGCTTGTAGGAATGTCGCTTCAGCCTTGTCACTAAATCATCCAGATTCGCATCAAGATTCTTTCCGTATTCTTCTTTCGTGATGCCGTCGATACCAACAGCTTTGTCTCCATCCATCTTTCGATGACAGTCTGTTAAAAGTTCTTTGTTAATCAGATGTCCGATGGATGTAAAGACCATGTTTGGATTTTCTTTCGATAGCTCTGCTATTCGTTCCAGTTTCGTTCCCATTTGATCCTCCTGTCTCTGTGTACATTTGGTCTTCAATCTCTGTGTAATGCAAATGTTTCCTTGTCACTCTTGATTACGTGCGGCAGGCAATCCTGAGGTGGTTGCCTTCTTCTCCTTCCCTCCACACTGTCCCAGGCTATCCCCCTGCTATGCAGGTTCTTCGCAAGGTTCCAGGCTTCACAGGTACTACGAGGCCGTCCGACTTCCTGCGCATCATTTGCTTTCCTTACCTCTCGGCTTGTACGGCATACTGATTTCTCAGAACACGCAGGCTCTCCCTAGTTGATACGATTCAGCAGTGGTTAACGCGAAGGGTTCTACGACACCGTTCCTTGGTCCCCGGCTCGCGTGTAGCGCCGGTTCCCTGTAGCCAGCTCACGAACTAACCAAGCAAGCTCGGAATATCGTTATTTCGGTGCTCTATGCGCCTCCATATCACCTCACATTCTTGTCGCTTTCAGCTGTGCAGATGAGCACAGCCCAAGTCTGTTACACGGCGGCTCGCTAAACCTTACCGGGAGGGGTTTACACCCTCTATGAATCGCACCCTTGGCTGGGCGCACTAGTTCACAACTTGCGGCTGGGAAAATGGTCTAATCATATTTCAATAATTACGGATAGCAGATTGTTTTAAATCACCATACTTAAGATTTATTCCGAGCATGGATACAAGTATCTTATTTCGTATAATGGTTTGTAAGGAGATAACATCATGGCTGAAAAGAAAATTGACGAATGTGTAAATACTGTTGATGATCATGACCTCGAAAAAGTCGCCGGTGGCGGTCTGTTTTCCAAATATTCTGTTGCTGAGTATGAAGCAGCGGGAGTTACAGTGATTAATCCTGGTTATTTATATAACGAAAAATATAAACTCACTAATTCTGGAGAAGATCTGGAAACAGACTGGGCAGAACGGGCTGTTATTTTTTATGATTATCGTGGCCGACCTGCTTGGAATCTTGAAGAACTCACGTACTGGTATTGGCATGTTTATCTCCCGGAGATTGATAAAGTGATCGAAAACTGGGGTTTTTGATAATTAAAACTAGTACTCATGGATTTCTAGAATTGAACCGTATATAAGTATGTAAACGAGTGATACTCGTAACATATGGGGCGTGTATGCGGCCCACCAACTTATCCCCGGGGTATGCCTGGGGACCTTTTTTTATCACGAGATTTAATTATCCCCAAATTGTCCCAATAGAGCCGCCGATGAGCTGAAGTTTAGTGCAAAACTTGCGGCTTAGAAAAATACCTGAGAAATCACTTTTCACGATATTTTCATCCATATAAGACACTTATGCTTTATGCGGAACTATTTCCTCAATTGATTTAATCTGAGAATTGCAGACGAGGCCATCCTCAACAAAGATTCCATCCTCCCCCTGTCCCCATTCACACTCCAGAAAGTCTGCATTGCCATACCTTGCACGGCCTGAAAAAGTATTTCCATATATATCTTTAATGCAAACATATTTCCCATCGTAATTTATAAGGTCCACTATTCACCTCCAACAGCCGAAACTTATTCTTCGATCCGTTTTATAATTCGTGCCGGGTTTCCGGCAATTACGACATGATCAGGAAATGATTTGGTCACTACCGATGCGGCTGCAATAACCGTATTATTCCCAATCGTTACGCCTGGAAGAATTGTAACTCCACCGCCGATCCATACATTGTCACCAATCGTGACCGGCTTAGGAATACCGATCTTCTCCCTTCTTGATTCTGCATCCAGCGAATGACCAATCGCATAGATACACGTTTTTGGTCCAATCATACAATGTGCGCCAATTCTGATCGGAGCGGCATCCAGAAATACACAGTCAAAATTCATAAAGAAATCTTCACCCAAAAAGATGTTATAGCCATAATCACAGTGAAATGGAGGCTTAACAGCGATTCGTTCACCGCACTGCCCGAACAGTGTTTTCAACAATGAGATTCTCACTGCCTCATCCTCAGGAGAATTGTTGAACTGAGCACAGAGGATTCGCGCATGTTTCTTATCTTCCATAAGTTGTGTATCATTTGTAAAAAACGGTTCGCCAGCTGTCATTTTCTCCCGTTCAGTTTTTCTCTTATTTTCCATAATTACCTCTGCTAATTCTTCTCCGCCAAAGTCATTCACATTAAATTTCACTCTTCATGATTCCATCTTAAATAAATTGGCGAAAGTTCAATTACAAAATGTTCCTCTTGTATGTCTGTCACAGGATGTGAATCTGTTTCAACGATTCTGACGGTTCCAATTGAAGTTTCCATAAAGTCATCCGCTGCACCTATGACAACATATTGAGCGCCGCTGTAGAACATTGTTTCGTTATCTGGTCCGATTGGAATCACTTCAAATGGTTTCTCAATTTCAATTCCTATTTTATCCAGATAAGCCGCTACATCTCCATAGGTAGCCCGGATTTCTCTCACATAGTTCCGACAATAGGAACAGTCACAGATATCTTCAAAGGTTCTTGTACAGCGGGACGGCAGCCGTGCCCCTCTGGAAGGAATTATCCATGATGAGGAAGAGAACATAAACGCTTTCCTGAATGGGATCATGGGATTCTCCTATGAGGGTCCTGACAAAGATGGGAACGATATAAATGTCACCATCTTTGCCAGCGCGATTACTGAAATGGACCATTCGAGAGACGAATTTGCCTTTATCAGTAACGCCCTTTTCTCCAGTTTTCTCTCGGAAACACCCTATGAAACTGCGGTTAAATCCAATGATTAGCAGTAACAACAAATGAACGAAAGGCCGGATCATAAACATGGTCTGGCCTCTCTTTTTTTCAGGGAATGCGTTTTCCTGACACGGCAGGATAATCATCCTTCTTCCATGACATCGTTGAGATACAGGAAAAAAACAGCTGCCCAGAGCAGCTGTTTCACCCCAACGAGCAAGGTGGAGAACTTTCTTAATCCTCAAAGTCAAAATCGTATGTCTTCCTGCCAAGTGGAATACCTGAGAACCGGTTTCCATATTTTAAGATTGTTTTTATGAGAGGCTGCGGAATATCAAGCTCTTTCTGAGGTTGTTTTTCCTTTTCTTCAGACGGGAAGAACATATCAATGATTTTTATCGGGTCAAATGGAGAAGTGCTCTCCTGTTGTTTTGCCGGTTTTCCTCCTGTAAAGATATCAAATACGTTATATGCAGAATTATTTTCCATGCCCTGCGGAAGTGTGCCGCCTGTCATACTGTTAACATGTTCAACATGTTCCATCCGTATATCGGTAAGCTGATCTCCATCAAATTCCGGTATCAGGTTATACGCATCATTCTCAAGCCGTTCCCGGGTAATCCGGAAAATATCAAGCTTACCATTCGGATTAAGAGGAATCTCATCTACCAGCGCAAACTGCGTTACAAGATTATCTGCAGGAATCTTCTTATCCTTTACATAAACATCAAGGAATGCCTTATGTATTTCTTCTGCAGCATGTTCTCCCTTATTCGTAGGCACCACATAAAGTACAGGCACATTGTCATGAATGCGTTTATCCATTACGGGAACTACCGCACAGGCAGAAATTGCAGGGTGAGTAGCCATTTGCATATCTACAATTCCGGAATCAAATTTTCTTCCTTCATTATTCACAAAGTACTTATCCGCTCTTCCGCCGAAGGAGAGACTGCCATCCTCATTTACACGAACAAGGTCATTGGTGCAAAGGAATTCTTTGCCATCAATTTCTGTATATTCGAACAATACGGTTCCGTCCAGCGTATTGGATGCTCGTTTATCCGAGTATCTGTACAACAAGCCGGTTCGCGGTCCATCCGAAATACGATAGTATTTGCCGTCATTTTCATCCTTGATACGGAAATCTTCCGGATCCTCCGCAAATCCAATAATATCCCTGTCGTTATTCTTCGGTGCAAACATCGGTTTTCCGCCCGCTTCAGACATCCCATATCCTGCTGTAATGTCGTACTGAAAACCATGATCGCGGAAGAATTTCCGGTACATTTCCATCTTATTTGGAGGAACATATCCGCCAGCCAGAGCAACAACTCTCAAAGCCGAGAAATCAATATCGTCAATATCCGTACGGTTCATCCATTTATCCACCATAAATCCAGTGATGAACAATAAGTTGACATTATAGTAATCAACCGCTCGAATAAACTTCGGATGCATGAACCCAAAGAAAGATAATACAATCGAGTCACCGTGAACCAGCGGACAGCAAACCTGCGCCGATAAGGCCATGATCGAACTGTAGTCAAACAGCTGAATAACACGCAAAGGTTTGTCGGCATCTTTGCCATCTACGAATTGATGCAATCCTGTCGGGAACATATTCTGCGTATCGTTGAAAATTTTGTCTGTATACGGCAGCAGCTTTCTGGTTCCCTTTGTTGTACCTGAAGTATGTGCAATAAACGCAATTCGATCTCCTTTTGACTCATCGTAACGAATTGGCTCATTTTTATACTTTTCAAACAGTTCATCCATAAAGATGGTATCCGGCCTGCGCTTCAGCATGTGATAGTTGTACTCATTGTACACAAGCTCTGCAGGGCCAATAGCAGGGCCACCCATTAAGGAATGCATCAGAATGACATTACGAAGCCCGCACTTTTTCTTCACTTCCTCTATTTCTTCATAGATATCGGGAGTCACCATAATATCCGTGATGATCAGATCCGTGATTTTTTCCTTTTCGATCATCGTCTTCCACATACCGTTTGGAAGGAAATCAGGGAAGGAGAACATCGATACTTCGGCGCCCGTCATATTCAGTGCAAAAAGGGAGAAGAGCGGTTCTGCAGTAACAGCACCGCATAATGCAACACGGGAATTGTTTTCCGAACAGATGTTCAAACCGGAAAACACTCTGGCATAGCGGTCCCATTCCGCAAACATCTCTTCATAGGTATAGTGCCGTGTACAGTCGATTACAGCAATTCGACTCATCAGTTCCGGATCATACGAAATCCGTTCTTTAACATATGACCATACCTTCTGCTCTCCGATACTGCCATCTTCAATCCGTGCTTCCACCTTTTTCTGGTTCCGTTTTACCGCAGGATTTGACTTACGCTTCATGAAACGAAGAGCCGCCTGTTCTTCAAACCAAGCAAGCATTCGGTCCGTTCCCTCGATACTCTTTGGATGTTCCGGATTTGAAATCGGGAAAATATGCTGAAGCTCTTCATCACCGAAATACAGCAGCTTTGATGTACGGCCAGCTTTCTTCAGAGCCTTGTGATATCGAATGGAGTAATTGTTAAAGGTATCTCCGTTGCTTGTCATAAGGAATGCAGGAGGAAGATTATTGACGATTTCAGGATGTTCGGTATTCATGTACTTCAGGAAGGTTTTATCATATCGCTTATCGCCGTAGATCTGATCCTGAAGCATTTTTGTTGTATAGAACATTCCACTCAGAAATCCTACTGCCGCAAGAACCATTCTGGAAGGTTTTTGTCCGATTGCTTTCTGAAGTTTTACAGAATCATGCATGGCAGAAACATATGCACCAAGGAATGCACCCGCACTGTCTGCGACAAGGAAAATCCGATTGAAATCAACATCATAATCAACCAGCATCCTTCCAACAACATCCATACCGGCACAGACATCATCCAGCTGCTGGCAAAGGTCTGCTTTGGGCGCAAGCCTGTATTCCAGGGAGAATACAAGATAGCCCCTGTGCGCGAGGAAGCGGCTGTACGGCCGTTCAAGTCCACGATCACCTACAAAGAGACCGCCGCCATGGATCGTAATAATGACTGGAAGTTCCGTTCCTTCCTTCGCCTTTGGCTTAAAAATGTCCATCGCAAGAGCGACTTCATCTCGATTAACATATGCGACATTGAGCGTCTCTTCCACATCGTCATATTTCACAGCTTCGGATGCGCCAAACACTTTCATCATCTTTTCGATGTTCATGCTTTGCGCGCGTTCCAGCATGGCACGGATTACTTCT